>JABFWC010000383.1 GCA_013362385.1 Pseudarthrobacter sp. | reverse complement strand
GTACTTCAGGATGCGTTCTTCGATCTCCGGAAACTTCACGGAGGCGGATACGCCGGCACTGCCGTTGCTGGAGGCTGAGGCCTTGGGGTAAAACGTCATGTTCGACATCCTGGGTTGAGCGTGGCGAGCCTCCGGCGGGAGCCGGAGATTCCGTTCAGGATGCGAGGACGGCTTCCGTGCCGTCCCTTGACTGCACGCTCACCGCGGTACCACCTCACTTACCGGCGCCGCGTGTCCCCTGCGGAACGGCCGCGTGCTCCGGCCTCTCATTACTGCTGTGACGGGCTTACCCGTCCGGTTCTACTGGCGCCCCTGCCATGCAGGCGCAGGACGCGTTCTTCCGGAAGCTCGCCGGTGATTGCCGGGTCATAGCCACTCCTGAGTCTACTATCGCCGCATCGCCTGTGCCATTCAGGCCGCCCGTTGCCTAGACTCGCTCCATGGCAGCTTCCGCGGCACCCGGGCCCGGGCGGCGCGCTGCCCTGGTCTGCAGGTGGCTGTTCGTGCCCGTCGCCGCTCCGGTTGCCCTGGTGTCCACCTTCCGCGCCCTGCCGGTGGAGTGGCCGGTACTTCCGGTGCAGTTGGTCGCTTTTACGCCGTGGCTGGCGCCGCCCGCCGCCGCGGCACTGCTGCTGGCGTTCGCAGGGCGGAGCCGGTGGCAGCAGGCGGTGGCGGCAGGACTGCTGGGATGCCAGGCCTTCTGGCTCTACCCGCTGGACGTGCGGGTGCCCGCCGCCGAGGCTGCAGGCACACCGGTCACCCTCGTAGCCATGACCATCAACGCGGAACTCGGGCGGGCGGATGCCGGGGACGTCGTGGGCCTGGTCCGCGACCGGCACGTAGACCTGCTTGTGGTGGAGGAGTTCACGCCGGACATGTCGCGAAGGCTCACGGCTGCAGGGCTGGACGTGCTGCTGCCCCACCGGATCTCGGATGCCCGGGATGGTGCGGGCGGCAGCGCGATCTACTCCTCCCGGGTCCTCACGGAGTCGGGCGTCGTCCCGGGCACCCGTTTCAGCATGCCGGTGGCCCGGGTTGACCTTGGCGACGGCAGCGGCGCCGCCCTGCAGGTGGTGGCCGTGCATGCGCTCGCTCCCGCCGGCGACGCAGTGGACCAGTGGCGCAGCGACCTCGCAGCCGTGGGCAGGGCGGACAATGGTTCCGGACCCGTGCTGCTGGCCGGGGACTTCAATGCAACGTACGACCACCGGGAATTCCGGATGCTGCTGGCAGGGACCGGCGGCCGGCGTGCCCTTGTGGACGTGGCGGCTTCCCAGGGCAGCAGGCTGGTGCCCACCTGGCCGATGCGGGACTACCGCCTGCCGCGCATCACGCTTGACCACCTTGTCACCAGCCCGGACATCAGGGGCTCGTCCTACTCAGTACACCCGATCGACGGCAGCGACCACGCCGCGGTGCTCGCCACGTTGCAGATCCACGTCCCCTAGCCTTTCCGGATGAGCTTGTGGGTTGCGGCCTGCGCCACGGGCCGGATGACGACCTGGTCCAGGTTGACGTGGTGGGGCGCGGTGACGGCATAACGGACCACGTCCGCCACGTCCCCGGCCGTCAGCGGCTCCGCCACGCCCTGGTACACCTTCTGCGCCGCCTGCGCGTTCCCCAGGCGGTTAAGGGCAAACTCCTCGGTCTGGACCAGGCCCGGCGCCACCTCGATGACGCGCAGGTTGTTCTCAGCCTCTTCAAGCCGGAGCGCATTGGTCATGGCATGCTGGGCGAACTTGGCCGCGTTGTAGCCGCCTCCGCCTTCATAGGCGTCAAGGCCGGCGGTGGACGTCAGGTTCAGCACCGTGCCCCGGCCGTGGGCCCTCAGCATGGGCAGGAAGGCCCGGGTCAGCTTCATGGTGCCCAGGACGTTGACGCGGTACATCCACTCCCAGTCCTCCGTGCTGGCGTCCCCCACCTTGTCGGCCCCGCGGGCGCCCCCGGCGATGTTGATGAGGGTGTCGATCCCGCCCGCCGCGGTGACGTCGGCAAGGAGCCGGGACACGTCGTCGTCCTCTGCGATGTCCGCTGGCATGGCGACGGCGCCTGTTCCGCTTTCGAGCGCGGTGAGGCGGTCAGCCCGGCGTGCGACGGCGAAGACCGTCCACCCCTCGGCGCGCAGCGCGCGCACTGTCGCCTCCCCGATTCCGCTGCTCGCGCCGGTCACCAGTGCTGCCTTGTTCTGCAAGTCCTCAGTCATGGCACCACCCTAACGGGGTCAGCCCGCGCGGCGTCCCAGGACGTAATCAAGCAGGACGCGCGCGTGGTTGGCCTCGGTGTCCCTGGCCGCGTAGAGCAGGGTGACATGCCGGTGGGCGGCGGCCAGGTCCAGCAGGGCCGGCACTGCCGGGTTGAAGTCCAGTTCGTGCCGGTAGCGTGCGCTGAAATCAGCAAACCGTTCGGGCCGGTGGTTGAACTCCTTGCGCAACTCCGTGGACGGTGCCACGTCCTTCAGCCACAGGTCGACGGCGGCCTCCGCCTTGGCGAGGCCCCGCGGCCAGAGCCGGTCCACCAGGACCCTGTACCCGTCGTCGTCCGCGGGTGGCTCGTAGATGCGCTTCACGCCGAAGGTTACCCGCATGTGCTCCATGTGCCGCATGCTACCCCGCCGACGCCGGGCAGTCCCGGTCCGGCAGCCAGGCGCCGGTTCGGCGGGATGGAAGCGGGCATGAAAGAATTGCCCAATGGCTGAAGACACGCAGGGTACAGACACGCCCACCACCGCCCCCATCAACGTTCCGGACAAGCCGGCCCTCGAAGGCCTCGAAGCCGCGCTCACCCAGCGCTGGCTGTCCGAAGGAACCTACAAGTTCAACCCCGACACCACCCGGGATCAGGTCTACTCGATTGACACTCCCCCGCCAACCGCGTCGGGATCCCTGCATGTGGGGCACATGTTCTCCTTCACCCAGACCGACGTCCAGGCCCGCTACATGCGCATGACCGGCAAGAACGTCTTCTACCCCATGGGCTGGGACGACAACGGCCTGCCCACCGAACGCCGTGTCCAGAACTACTACGGCGTCCGCTGCGACCCCGCCGTCCCCTACAACGCCGACTACCGGCCGCCGGCCCAGCCTGCCAAGAACCAGCGGGATTTCGACGTCGTGTCCCGCCAGAACTTCATCGAGCTGTGCGAGGAACTGGCCGTCGAGGACGAGAAGGTCTTCGAGAACCTGTTCCAGACGCTGGGGCTGTCCGTTGACTGGGACCTGACGTACCGCACCATCGACGACACGTCCCGGGCAGTGTCCCAGCGGGCCTTCCTCGCCAACCTGGCCGCCGGCGACGCCTACATGGCCGAGGCGCCCACGCTGTGGGACGTGACCTTCCGCACCGCCGTGGCCCAGGCCGAGCTCGAGGACCGCGAAGTTCCGGGCGCCTACTACCGGTACCCGTTCTTCACCGAAGACGGGGACAAGGTGTTCATCGAGACCACCCGTCCGGAACTGCTCGCCGCGTGTGCCGCGCTGGTGGCGAACCCCGACGACGAACGGTACCAGCCACTGTTCGGCAAGACAGTCCGGTCCCCGCTGTTCGACGTCGAACTGGAGGTCAAGGCCCACCCCCTGGCCAAGGCGGACAAGGGTTCGGGCATCGCGATGGTCTGCACCTTCGGCGACCTGACCGACGTCACCTGGTGGCGCGAACTGCAGCTGCCCACCCGGGCCATCATGGGCCGCGACGGCCGCATCATCGCCGAGACCCCGGAATGGATCACCACCGAAGTCGGCAAGGAAGCCTACGCCGCGATCGCAGGCAAGACCGCCTTCTCCGCGAAGGAAGCCGTGGTGGAACTGCTGAAGGCCGCGGACCTGCTCGACGGCGAACCGAAGAAAATCACCCACCCGGTCAACTTCTTCGAAAAGGGAGACAAGCCGCTGGAGGTGGTCACCTCCCGCCAGTGGTACATCCGCAACGGCGGCCGCGACGAAGACCGCCGCGAACGGCTCATCGGCCGGGGCAAGGAAATCGACTTCCACCCGTCCTTCATGCGCTCCCGCTACGAGAACTGGATCGCCGGCCTGAACGGTGACTGGCTGGTTTCCCGCCAGCGGTTCTTCGGCGTGCCCATCCCGGTCTGGTACCCGCTCGATGCACAGGGCAACCCTGACTACGACAACCCCATCCTGCCCTCGGACGAGCTGCTGCCCGTGGACCCCGCGGCCGACGCCGCCCCGGGCTTCGACGAGTCACAGCGCGACCAGCCCAACGGCTTCACGGGCGACGCCGACGTCCTGGACACGTGGGCAACGTCTTCGCTGACCCCGCAGATTGTGGGCGGCTGGAGCCGGGACGAGGACCTGTTCGCCAAGGTCTTCCCGTTCGATCTCCGCCCGCAGGGCCACGACATCATCCGTACATGGCTGTTCTCCTCCGTGGTCCGCGCCGACGCGCTCCAGA
>JABFWC010000109.1 GCA_013362385.1 Pseudarthrobacter sp. | reverse complement strand
CAGCTTGGTCATGCCCTCGAGCATGCCCAGTCCCGCCCGCAGGATGGGGACCACCAGGGGCGTGGGTTTGGTGAAGGCGGTGCCGACCGTGGTGCTCACGGGCGTTTCGATGGTTACAGGCTCCGTGCGGACCTCGCGCGTGGCCTCGTAGGCCAGCAGGGTGACCAGCTCCTCCGTCAACTGGCGGAAGACCGGTGACGGCGTGTTCTTGTCCCTCAGGACGGTGAGCTTGTGGGCAACCAGCGGGTGGTCAACAACGAGAGTGCGCATCACCCAAAGCTATCACCCGGCATTGTCCTTCCCATGGCCGCTTTCCTTGTCCCCGTGGCCGCCTTCGTGCACCGCCTCCAGCACAACGTCACGCACTACCGGACGATCAAACGTGGGAGCCGGTCCGGCGTGCTGCTTCCGCCGGGTCAGATGGAACAGCCTATGCGCCAGGATGACGATCGCCACCCAGGCCAGCCCGAGCGTCCACCCTGCCATCACGTCAGTGAACCAGTGGTGTCCCAGGAAAACCCTGCTGAGCCCCATGGCGATGATGAAGATAATCCCGGCCGTGATGGCGGTGATCCTCACCCAGAGCAACTGGAATTGCAGGCACAGGACGTACAGGAGAATGCCGATGACAACCGTGGTGTTGAGCGTATGGCCGCTGGGGAACGACGGGGAGTCTTCGTAAGGCGGGACGGCCTCTGCATGGTCTGGCCGGGTCCTGCCCACCAGTTTCTTGCCGAACGTCGTCGCCAGGATGGATACGGCCGCTGCCCCGCCCACGAGCAGGATGGGGCGCCACGTCCGGCTAACGAATGTGAGCCATGCGGTGAGGATGCTGGCAAGAATGGGCATGCCGACGCCGCCGCCCACGTTGGTAAAGCCGGTAACGAACGCATCAAGGCCAGGGTTTCGCAGCGATTCGGCGTACTGCAGTGCGGGAACATCCAGGTTGGCCAGCCCCTCTTTGCCCACCACATCCGCATAGACCTCAGCGCCGGCAAGGGCCATCATGACCACGACTGTTCCGCCGATAATCATGGTCAACCACAGTGCGGCATACGGTTTGAACCATCTGTTTAGGCGGTCACTGACTCTGCTCATGATGCCTCCCGACAACAGTACGTAGGCTTAGTATCCCCCGAAACTATCATTGAGCCATGCGGTTGCCGGAAAAGAAACACGAGGCCTGGATGGAGCTCGCCCTGGCGGAGGCCCGGCGGGCGCTCAGCACCGAAGACGTACCCATCGGGGCAGTGGTGATAGGGCCCGACGGCGAGGTGCTGGGTTCCGGACGCAACCAGCGCGAGGAACTGGGTGACCCCACGGCCCACGCCGAGGTGGTGGCGATCCGGGAGGCGGCCGAACGGCTGCGTGAACGGGCAAGGGCCGGCGGTGGCAGCGGCGATGGCTGGCGGCTTTCCGACTGCACCCTGGTTGTCACGCTGGAGCCCTGCGCCATGTGCGCGGGCGCGATTGTCCTGGCCCGGATTCCCCGGGTGGTCTTCGGCGCGTGGGACGAGAAGGCGGGCGCGGCGGGCTCGGTGTTCGACATCCTGCGGGAACGGCGCCTCAATCATTGGGTGGAGGTTTATCCGGGGGTCCGCGAGGAAGAGTGCGCCGTGCTGCTCCGGGAGTTCTTCGCCGTGCACCGGGCAGGCCTCTAGCCGTTCCCGCCAGGCCCCGCCAACACCTCAAGCACGGTCCGGGCCGTCCTGTTCCAATCCGGAAGCCGGGGGCGCGCATCCCGGGCGGCCGCCCGCCAGGCTGCCCCGCATTCGGGGTCCTCCAACCACCGCCGCAGGACCCCTGCCAGTAGCCGCGGACTATCCTGCCCACCCTCGGGAAGGGCCACTGCTGCCCCCGGAAGCCTGGGGCCGCCGTCGGCCGTTTCCAGCCCGGCGAGGCTGAGCGCCTCCACGGCGCCGGTGCCCTCGCGCACCAGCACGGGGATGCTGCGGGCCAGGGACTCGGTGACGGCCATTCCGAACGCTTCGTTCCGGGACACGAGGAGGCTGAGGTTCGTTCGTGCCCACTGGTCTTCCAATGCCTGGCCGGTGACCTCGCCGACCAGCCGCACCCGTTCCTGCAGCCCCTTCTCCGCAATGGTGGCCCTGACTTGGCCGGCGTAGCCGGGGTCCGCCTGGTCCGACCCCACAAGCGCTGCCGTCCACTCGAGATCCTGGAGCAACGCCAGCGCTTCGACGGCAAGAAGTTGGTCCTTGTTGGGCAGCAGGGCCGCCACGATGGCGAAATGCGGCGGGACTGAGCCAGGGGCTTCAGCCGCCGGCTCAACTCCGGGAAGGGCCACACCGCTGACCGCGATTCCGCGCTCCCGGAGCCTGGTTGCCGCCCAGGTGCTCGTGCAGACCACGCCCGCCGCTGCCCTGAGTGCCCTGGCTTCCCCCGCCAGGCTTGCTGGATCGGAGGTTTCCGGCAGGGGCATATGCTCCAGGATCCATGTTTCCCGGCCTGCTCCCGCCGCAGACTCCAGTTCGTCCGGGGCGCCCACGGCGACCAGACCGTCCACGACGGCCACAGCTTTCTCCGGCCCCAGCGACGGTTCCCAAGCCCCCAGCAGGGTGCCGAACCGGCGTCGGTCCCGGGCGCCGGGAGTGGGCCAGTGGCCTTCTACCGGGACGACCTCCACGTCCTCCCCCAGTGCCTTCAGGCCTGCAACCAGCCGGGCGTTGTAAATGTTGCCGCCGGAGCTGTGGTGGATGTTGCCGGGGACCAGCAGCCGAATGGGGGGCATGGTCAGGCGGAGAGGTCCAGGGAGTAGGTGGCCCAGGCGTCGGGGTTCTCGCGGAGGGTCACGTCGATACCCGAGAGTTCGTGGCCGTCGTCGGTGTCCTTGATTTTCGCGGACACCGCTTGGGCGATGTATTCGGCCAGCGCCTCAGTGGTGGTGAGCCTGCCGGCGAAGTCCGGATGTTCGTCCAGGTTGCGGTAGTTCAAGCCTGCGAGCACTTCCTCGATGATGGTGCCGGCGGCGCCGATGTCCAGGACGATCGCATCGGAGTTCAGGGCACGACGGCGGAAGGTCACCTCGGCCACGAACGTCGCCCCGTGCAGGGCCTGGGCGGGGCCGAAGGCTTCCCTGGGGAGGCTGTGGGCGATCATGAAGTGGCGTCGGACGGTCAGGCTGAACATGCTTTTACCTCGGGTCTTCGGGGGTGGGATCGTTGCTGGCTGCGCTTGCTGGGCCGGTATCGGCTGAGTAATCGATGACATGGCAGAGGGCATGCAGGGTGCCGTGGGCCAGGCTTTGCACGACGTCGGGCAGGTCCTGGAACGCGGAGGAGCCGGTGAGGAAGACGTCGAAGACAGGATCCTTGAGCAGCGAAACGGCAAGGTCCAGGCGGTCGGCGTTCGTGCGGCGGTGACGACGGGCGCGTGCCACCATGCCCACCTGGCTGGAGCGGATGGACAGGCGCCTCGCGTGGAAGTCCTCGCCCAGCGGCACGGTGACCTCGCGGTTGGCGTACCAGGACATCTCGATGACATCGCCATCGTCGCCCACCAGCTGGAGGCTGCGCTCCAGGCCCTCCTGCGATGCAGAGCAGTGGAACACAATGTCACAGTCGGCCAGGGCTTCGGCCGGCAGCGCGAAGTCCACGCCCAGGGTGTCCGCCAGCTCCTTCCGACCGGGATCGAGGTCCACCAATTGGAGGCGCTGGAGCGGGAAGGTGCGCAGCAGGGTTGCCACCATGCCGCCCACCAGGCCGGCGCCGACCACCGCCACCCGGTCCCCCAGCCGCGGGCCCGCCTCCCACAAGGCGTTGACGGCCGTTTCGACCGTCCCGGTGAGGACGGCCCGGCGGGAGGGGACGTCGTCCGGGATCCTGGTCAGGGAGTCCACCGGAACCACGTACCGGTCCTGGTGCGGGTTCAGGCAAAAGACGCGCTGGCCCTTCCAGCCTTCGGGACCCTCCTCCACGACGCCCACTGACAGGTACCCGAATTTCACCGGGCCCGGGAACCGCCCTTCCTGGCGCGGCGCGCGCATTTCCTCTGCGACGCGGGGCGGGACCGAGCCGGCGTGAACGACCATCTCGGTGCCCTTGCTGATGCCCGAGTACAGGGCACGGACGAGGGCTTCGCCGGGTCCGGGCCCGGGCACCTCCTCAGCACGGAGCTCGCCGTGCTCCTTCGCCGTGGTCCAGTATGCGGTTGCGTGGATCGGAGTCTCTGGATTAGTCATCTTGCTGATGAATCTAGCCTGAGGCGCGGACCATGGGAAAGTCCCGGGGCCCGGTGTCGGGATTCGAGGACTTTTTGTCAGCCGGCGCCCAGGTACTGCAGGAGCGCCTCTTCCAGGACGCTTCGTTCCCCGGGCAGTGATCCCCGGGGCCAGTGGGTTGGTTCGGGGTCGGGTTGTTCGGCTGGGTAGTGGCGGCCGGTGGGTGAGGTC
>JABFWC010000092.1 GCA_013362385.1 Pseudarthrobacter sp. | reverse complement strand
TCCTATTTAGGTATAAGCTGTTCGGGTTGATCCCGCTCCCCAGATCTTGAGGTCCTTCCGTGCGCCGTCGAACCACTGCCTACCCGTTGCTCGCCGCCCTTGCCGGCCTTGGCCTCCTGCTCAGCGGGTGCAGCCCGCAGCCCGGGCAGTCCCCGGACGCCGCGCAGCGGGTGAGCGTTGTGGCCTCCACGAACGTCTACGGAGACATCGCCAGGACGATCGGCGGAGACAAGGTAGAGGTCACGGCCATCATCAACAAGACAAGCCAGGACCCGCATTCCTACGAGGCAACAGCACAGGACAGGCTGGCGGTCTCCAAGGCCAGGCTCGTCATCGAGAACGGCGGCGGCTACGACGACTTCCTCAATACCCTGGTGGAAAGCAGCAAGCTTGACGCAGGAGCCGTCCTGACCGCCGTCGAAGTGTCCGGCCTTGCCCATCCGGAAGAGGCGTCGGGCCAGGGGACGGCGGCCACGGCACCGGCCGAAGAACACGGCCACGGCGACTTCAATGAGCACGTCTGGTACAGCCTGCCGGCCATGGAACGGGTGGCTGACAGTATCGCAGCCAAGCTCGGAGCGCTGGATCCCGGGTCGAAAACGGTGTTCACGGCCAACGCGGACGCCTTCAAGTCCACCCTTGAGGGCCTGCATGGGCAGCTGGATGCGCTGAAGGCCGTCTCAGCCGACGGCCCGGTGGCGGTCACCGAGCCGGTTCCGCTCTACCTGCTCGAGGATGCCGGGCTGGTGAACGCCACCCCCGGGGAATACACTGCTGCGATTGAGGAAGGGGCCGACGTCCCGCCGGCAGTGCTGAAGCAGGCGACGGACCTTGTGGCGTCGCGGTCGGTCCGGCTGCTGGCGTACAACGAGCAAACAGAGGGCCCGCAGACCGAAGCGCTGAAGAAGGCTGCGGAAACTGCCGGTGTTCCGGTGGTGGACTTCAACGAGACCTTGCCCGAGGGCAAGACCTACGTGCAGTGGATGACGGACAATGTGAACAACATCGGCAAGGTTCTGGAGACAAACAGGTGAAATCCGTGGTCAGCCTCAGCGGGGCGTCCCTCAAGTTCGGCCAGCGGACGCTTTGGGAGGACCTGGACCTGGACATCAGGCCGGGCGAGTTCTTCGCCGTGCTGGGCCCGAACGGCAGCGGCAAGACCAGCTTCCTCAAGGTCCTGCTGGGCCTCCAGAAACTCCATGCAGGACAAGCCATCCTGGGCGGCCGCCCGGTGGAACGCGGCAGCCGCCTGATCGGCTACATTCCGCAGCAAAAATCCTTTCCCGCCGATACGCCGATGCGCGCCCGCGACATCGTGGGCCTCGGCGTTGACGGCCACCGGTGGGGGTTGCGGCTCTCAGCGGCGAAGACGAACCGCAGGATCGACGAACTCCTGGAGGTAGTGGGTGCCACGGAGTACGCGAAGGTGCCAGTGGGCCAGCTCTCCGGCGGCGAGCAGCAGCGGCTCCGCGTCGCCCAGGCGCTGGCCACGGACCCGCAGGTCCTGCTGTGCGATGAGCCCCTCCTCTCCCTTGACCTGCACCACCAGCAGGCTGTCAGCGCGCTGATCAACAAGCAGTGCCGCGAGCAGGACAGTGCCGTGGTCTTCGTGACCCACGAAATCAACCCGGTGATCGACTACGTGGACCGGGTGCTCTACCTGGCCGGGGGCCGGTTCAAGGTGGGGACGCCGGAGGACGTGATGACCACGGAAGTCCTCTCCGATTTGTACGAAAGCAACGTCGAGGTGATCCGCGCCAACGGCCGGATCGTGGTAGTCGGGCTTCCGGACGCCACCACGCACCACCACACCCACGACCACGAGCTGGCGCGGGAGGTGGCGTGATGGACGTGGACAGCATCCTGGGCGCCATCTTCAGCTTCGACAATTACGGCGAGCTGCTCGTCCTGGTCCAGAATTCGCTGTGGGCCGGCGCCATACTGGGCCTGCTCGGCGGGCTGGTAGGCACCTTCGTCATGAAGCGCGACCTCGCCTTCGCCGTTCACGGCATCTCCGAGCTGTCCTTCGCGGGCGCCGCCTTTGCGCTCCTGGTGGGCGCGGACGTGGTGTTCGGTTCCCTCATCGGCTCGGTAGCGGCCGCCCTGCTGCTGGGGCTAATGGGCGTCCGGGCCCGGGACAAGAACTCGATCATCGGTGTGATCATGCCGTTCGGGCTGGGCCTGGGAATCCTGTTCCTGTCCCTCTACCAGGGCCGGGCCGCGAACAAGTTCGGCCTGCTCACCGGGCAGATCGTGTCAGTCGACACCGTCCAGCTCCAGGTCCTCGCCGGAACCGCCGTCGCCGTCATCGCCGTCCTGCTGGCCATCTGGCGGCCGCTCAACTTCGCCAGCCTGGATGCCGAGGTTGCCGAGGCGCGCGGGGTTCCCGTGCGTACCCTTGGCGTCGTCTTCATGGTCCTGCTGGGCGTCAGCGTGGCGCTGTCCATCCAGGTGGTGGGCGCACTGCTGGTACTCGCCCTGCTGATCACGCCCGCGGCCGCCGCCATGCGTGTGACGTCCTCGCCGGTGGCCACGGTGGTGCTCAGCGTCGTCTTCGCCGTCACGGCTACGGTGGGCGGGATCCTGCTGGCGCTGGGCGGACGGATCCCCATCAGCCCCTACGTCACCACGCTGTCGTTCCTGATCTATGTGGTGTGCCGCGTCGTCGGTTCGCTCCGGCTGCGGCAGGGGGCCAACGGGCGGGTCCTTAAAGCTTCCCTGCAGCCTTAAGCGCGGTGCAGTCAGGGCACAGCCCGAAGATTTCGACGGTGTGTGCCACCTCCGTGAACCCGTGGTCGGCGGCCGTGCGCGCGGCCCAGGTTTCCACAGCCGGTGCCTCGACCTCGACGGCCTTCCCGCAGTTCCTGCACAACAGGTGGTGGTGGTGGCCGGTCACGGCGCAGCGCCGGTAGACCGCCTCGCCGTCACCGTTGCGCAGCACATCCACCAGGCCCTCGTCCGCCAGCGACTGCAGGATCCGGTAGGCGGTGGCGAGGGACACGGACACCCCTTGGTTCTGCAGGATCCGGTAGAGCTCCTGGGTGCTGACGAAATCATCCAGCTCGTCCAGTGCGGCGCTGACAGCCCGGCGCTGCTTCGTGACGCGCTGTTCCTTGCCGCCGGCCTGGGATGGCGGAGGGGAACCAGCCTTGGCGTCGATCGGCATGGACGAACTCGCTTCCGTGGGGGTGGGTGGCAAACATCAAGATTACCAGCCGGCGCCTCGTGGACAGGCTTCCTGGCGCACCCTAGGCTGGCGCCATGAAGCTGACCAAATACACCCATTCCTGCGTGCGGCTCGAAAAGGATGGCGGGGCCATCGTCCTTGATCCCGGCAACTTCTCGGAGTCCGCAGAGGCGCTGGCGGGCGCCCGGGCCATCCTGGTGACCCACGAGCACCCGGACCACCTGGATGCCGGCGCCGTTGTCGAAGCCCTGGACCGCAGCCAGGACCTGGTGCTGTACGCGCCGGAAGGCGTTGCCGGCCAGCTGCGAGGCCAGGCGCCGGGCGCGTCCTCGCGAATCCATGCGGTGGAGCCCGGCTCGTCGTTCCAGGCGGCCGGCTTCGAGATCCGCAGCTTTGGCGGCCAGCACGCCCTGATCCACCCCCAGATCCCTCTGGTGGCCAACATCGGCTACCTGGTCGATTCAAACGTGTACCACCCGGGGGACTCATTCATCATCCCGGACGGCATCAAGGTCCAGACCCTGCTGGTTCCGCTGCACGCACCGTGGAGCAAGTCGGCGGAAGTGCTGGACTTCGTCATCGGTGTGCGGGCGCCAAAGGCGTTCCAGATCCATGACGGGCTGCTCAACGACAACGGCCTGGGCATCGTCGAAGGCCACGTCCGGCGAATCGGCGCAAAGTACGGAACCGAGTACAAGCACCTCGCCCCGCGGGAGTCCGTGGAGGTCTGATCCACCTGTTCTAGGCAGGGGGTGCGAGCCACTGCCCGGTGTCGAGGAAGTTGCTGATCGCCGCTTCATAAGGCTCCGGGCGCAGCCCCTGGGAAGCCAGCCAGTCCTGGTTCCAGTAGTTGCCCGCATAGCGTTCGCCGCCGTCGCACATCAACGAAACAACGCTGCCCTGCCGGCCCTCGGACAGCATGTGCGCCACCGTCTGCCACACGCCCCACAGATTCGTGCCGGTTGACGGGCCGGCGTGCAGTCCCGCGTACCTGCGAAGGTGCCGCATGGCGGCAACCGACGCCGCGTCGGGGACCTGGACCATATGGTCGATCACGGACGGGATGAAGCTTGGCTCCAGCCTGGCGCGGCCGATGCCTTCGATCCGGGACGGCAACCCCGCCGGCGGCCGGGCTGTTTCAGCACCCCGCCCGGCAGCGGCGAGCCAGCCCGGGTAGAAGGCCGAATTTTCCGGATCCACCACCAGCAGCCGGGTGGGATGGCTGTGGTAGCGCAGGTA
>JABFWC010000304.1 GCA_013362385.1 Pseudarthrobacter sp. | reverse complement strand
CCTGAGCCGCTGACCAGCATGGATGTTCCCACCGGGCGGGGCACCGAGCCGGAAGCCGCCACGATGGTGGCCACCGCAAAGCGCTGGCCCAGCAGCCCGTCTACCCAGCTCCCGGGCAAGGGGATCAGGTCAAGCATGGCGGCGCTCCTTCCGCGGCGGTGGTGTCCATATTGTCGGTCCTTACAGGTGGTTGGGGAAGCAGACGGGACGGTTAGCCGCCGAGCAGGGCGTTAATGGGTCCGCGGGCGAAGTACACCAGGAACCCGGCGCTCACCACCCACATCAGCGGATGGATTTTCTTCGCCTTGCCGGAGGCGGCCCCGATGACGGCCCAGCTCACGAAGCCCACGCCGATGCCGTTGGCGATCGAGTAGCTCAGCGGCATGGTCACGATCGTCAGGAAGGCCGGCAATGCGACGGTGAACTTGCTGAACTTGATTTCGCGGATCTGCGCCATCATCATCGCGCCCACCACCACCAGGGCGGCGGCGGCAACCTCCAGCGGCACCACGCTGGTGAGCGGGGTGAGGAACATCGAGCCGAGGAACAGCAAGCCGGTGACCACCGACGCCAGGCCGGTGCGGGCGCCTTCGCCGATCCCGGCCGCGGAGTCGATGTAGACCGTGTTGGAGGAGCCGGAGGTGGCCCCGCCCGCCACGGCGCCGAAGCCTTCCACGATGAAGGCCGATTTCAGCCGCGGGAACGTGCCGTCCTTGTGGGCGACGCCGGCACTCTTGGCCAGGCCGGTCATGGTGCCCATGGCGTCGAAGAAGTTGGTGAACACCAGCGTGAACACCAGCATGGTGGCCGCGAGCCCGCCAATCCTGCCGAAGGAGCCGAAAAGGTCGAACTGGCCCACCAGCCCCAGGTCAGGCGCCGAGACCAGCTGGCCCGAAAGGACCGGGGTGTTCAGGTGCCAGCCGCCGGGGTTGGTGGCGCTGGCCGGGCCGATCTTCAGGGCGGCTTCCACGACGGCGGCCAGCACGGTGGTGCCGACGATGCCGATCAGTAGGCCGCCCTGGACCTTGCGCGCCACGAGGATGCCCATCGCCAGGAGGCCAACCACGAAGACGAGCGTGGGCACGGAGGTGATGGAGCCGCCGTCGCCCAGCTGGACGGGCGGCCCGCCGGTGGTGGGCCGGACGAAGCCGGAGTCCACGAAGCCGATGAAGGCGATGAACAGGCCGATGCCTACCGTGATGGCCGCCTTGAGTTCCTTGGGCACTGCCCGGAAGATCGCGGTCCGGGCGCCGGTGACGCCGAAGAGCACGATCAGGATGCCGTTGATCACCACCAGGCCCATGGCCTCCGGCCAGGTGACCTCGTGGACCACCGAGACGGCCAGGAATGAATTGATGCCCAGTCCGGCGGCGAGCCCGAACGGCAGGTTGCCGATGAGGCCGAACAGGATCGTCATGACGCCGGCGGTGAGGCCGGTGACGGCGCCTACTTGTGCTGCGGAGAGCCAGCCCCCGGCAACGTCGGTGGGGGCGTTGTCCGCGCTGAAACCGCCCAGGATGAGGGGGTTCAGGATGACGATGTACGCCATGGTGAAGAAGGTGACCAGGCCGCCGCGGAATTCCCGGGCAATAGTCGAGCCGCGCCGGGTGATGTGGAAGAAGCGGTCAAGGAGGGAGTTCGACGCCGGCAGCTTGGGCGTGCGCGGAGCCTGCCGGGTGGCGGGGATACGTGGAGCCGCATGCTCCTCGTGGGAATGGTCCAGGATGGTCATCGAAGCCGCCGGGCCTAGTAGTCAATCCTGGATTCGAGCGTATTCCAGGTGTTGAACGGCTCCAGCGGGGCTGGCGCCTGGGGATCGCCCAGTTCCAGCTTGGAGACCGGCATCAGGGAGTCCCTGTCCTGGTTGTCAAAGTACTCATAGAAGACGGCGTCGTCGAAGCCCACCGACGCGGCGTCGTGCCGGTCCGCGGCGTAGACCACGCGGTCGATGCGGGCCCAGAGCGCGGAGGCCAGGCACATGGGGCACGGCTCGCAGCTGGTGTAGAGGGTTGCGCCGCTGAGGTCGAAGGTGCCCAGTTCGCGGCAGGCGGTGCGGATCGCGGTGACTTCTGCGTGGGCGGTGGGATCGTTGTCCGCGGTGACGCGGTTGACGCCGTCGAAGGTCTGCCCGTCCGCCGTAACGATCATGGCGCCGAAGGGCCCGCCGCTGTTGAGGACGTTGGCCGTTGCCAGCCTGATGGATCTGGCCAAATACTGTTCGGCCGTGACGGTGGTACTCATGATGCGACTTCCTTTTGCCGGGAAGCCTGTGGCCGTGCAGGACCAGTAGAACCAGGTGCGACGGTTACCAGGCTTCAGCATGTGCTGTGAAGGTTAAGTTGCGCCTGGTAGATAGCTTCCCGGAACCGGGTGCCCGCCTTTGGCAGAATCGAGATTAGCACCGGTTTGTGGGCCACGCCATAGTTTTCTGGAATTTTATTTTCGCGATGTGAAATCGGTGTTTCACGCGGCTAACTCCCCCGGTCACATTCGTCCACGTTGACGCAGCAGGGCCCTTTCCCTACGCTGAACCCACCCGAACTGCCTGCCGCAAAGCACATTGCAGCCGGGGACCTGGATCAGCAGACAGGGCCTCACTGAGCTGGATTGACTCCCGCTTCGCTCAGGACAGGACACTCCAATGCACCAGACCACCCCCGCACCCCGGCTCTGGATCCGGAACCCGCAGGCCGCCTTCACCGCCAACGCCCTCGACGCTGCAGGCGGGGTGGTGGTCAGCGGCGGTGTCATCACCGAGGTCCTCGCCGCGGGACAGCAGCCGTCCCGGCCCTGCACCGAAACATTTGATGCCGGCAGCCACGTCCTGCTGCCCGGGCTGATCAACACCCACCACCACTTCTACCAGACCCTCACGCGGGCTTGGGGGCCGGTGGCCAACGCCCCGCTCTTCCCGTGGCTGCAGAACCTTTATCCGGTGTGGGCCCGGCTCACGCCAAAGGACCTCGAACTCGCCACTACGGTTGCGCTTGCCGAACTGCTGCTCTCCGGCTGCACCACCGCGGCCGACCACCATTACCTCTTTCCCGCGGGCCTCGAGGATGCCATCGACATCGAGGTGGCGGCGGTGCGCCGGCTGGGCATGCGGGCCACGCTCACCCGCGGGTCCATGACGCTGGGAACGGACGACGGCGGCCTGCCGCCGCAGTCGACGGTACAGGATCCGGAGGTGGTGCTGGCCGACAGCGAGCGCTTGATTGGCCAGTACCACGAGCGCGGTGACGACGCGGTGATCCAGATTGCCCTGGCCCCGTGCTCGCCGTTTTCGGTGACCAAGGAGATCATGGCCGAAAGCGCCGCCTTGGCGGAACGGCTGGACGTGCGGCTGCACACCCACCTGGCCGAGACCCTGGACGAGGAGGATTTCTGCCGGGAGATGTTAAGGCTGCGGACCGTGGACTACCTGGAGAGCGTGGGCTGGCTGACGGACCGCACCTGGCTGGGCCACGGTATCCACTTCAGCAATGCGGAGATCACCCGCCTCGGGGCGGCAGGGACCGCCGTCGCGCATTGCCCCACCTCCAACATGCGCCTCGCTTCGGGCACCGCCCGCGTCCTGGAACTGGAGGAAGCGGGAGTACCCGTGGGGCTGGGAGTGGACGGCTCGGCGTCGAACGATGCCTCCAACATGATCCTGGAAGCGCGGCAGGCACTGTACCTCCAGCGGCTGCGCTACGGCGCGGACGTGCCGGTGGAGCGCGCGCTCGGCTGGGCCACCCGGGGCTCGGCCGCGGTGTTGGGGCGCCCGGGCCTGGGACAGCTGGCACCGGGGATGCAGGCCGACCTGGCCCTCTTCAGGCTCAATGACCTGCGGTTCTCCGGCAGCCACGACCCCGTTGCGGCGCTGCTGTTGTGCGCAGCCGACCGGGCGGACCGGGTGATGGTGGGCGGCCAGTGGCGCGTGGTGGACGGCGCGATCCCCGGCCTGGACGTGGCCGGGCTGATCGCGGACCACTCTGCTGCGGCACGGCGCTTGGTCAACGGTGGGGTGGCGAACGGCTGACAGCGACCCCCGCCGCTGCTACCGTGGCGCCATGACTCCGTCAAAGACGCCGGCCGAGATCCTGGACATCGACGGCGAAGAGGTGCGCATCTCGAGCCCGGACAAGGTGGTTTTCCCGGAGCCGGGCCTGACCAAGCTGAACCTGGTGCGCTACTACGTGGCGGTCGCCGACGGGGCACTGCGCGGTGCGGGCGGCCGGCCGATGGTGCTCAAGAGGTTTCCCAAGGGCATCGACGCCGAGCCGTTCTTCCAAAAGCGCGTCCCGGAGAACCATCCGCCATTCATTGACACCACCACGCTGCACTACGCGTCCGGGACGTCCGCCGAGGAGGCCGTCATCCGGGATGCGGCCGGGCTGGCCTGGGTGATCAACCTCGGCTGCCTGGACCTGAATCCGCATCCGGTCCGCGCCGAGGACCTGGAGCACCCCGACGAGCTGCGGGTGGACCTGGACC
>JABFWC010000417.1 GCA_013362385.1 Pseudarthrobacter sp. | reverse complement strand
CTATCACGGCATGCGGGCCATCGCGAAGGCGCGCGGAAGCGTCGCCGAGCCCGAGTCCGAGCAGTCGGGGCTGCCGCCGGCCGTGAAGGCAGCGATGACCGCCGCCGCCAAGCGGGCTCCAAAGAAGCGCTGAGTCCAGCTCAGGCGACGTCGCCCATCACCGATCCCCTGCCGCCCGCTGAACCGGTACCCTGGGCGCTGGTCTTTACGGGGACGGGAACCATGGCCGGGTGCCCGACCGGGAAGGGTCCCGGCCGTCCAAGTCCGAACACCGGGCCAGGCTGCGGCCGCTTTGCCGCCAGCGACGCCGCTGCCGGGTGCGGGCGCAACTGCTTCAGGACCCACGGCACAAAGTACTGCCGCACCCACACCAGGTCTTCGGCCCTGGCGTGCTTCCAGCCCTGGGCGGGCAGCGGCCGGGGCTGCAGCGGTTCGAGGGTATGCGGCACGCCCAGGGCGTTGAGGGTCGCCACGGCAACGGTGTGGTGGCCCAGCGGTGACAGATGCAGCCGGTCCGGGTCCCACATCAGCGCGTGCTGGAGTTCGGGCAGGCACCACAGGTCCACCATGATCGCGTGGTGGCGCGCCCCGATCGTGTGCAGGTGCTCGTTGTAGATGGCCACGCGCCCGCGGATGGTGCTGAAGACCGGAGTGCTGCCCCAGTCCGGGCCAGCGAACAGGAGCACGGTGGCCCCCGTGGCTGCCAGCGTGCCTATGGCCTGGTCCAGCTTTTCGGCAAGCTTGTCCGGGTCGCCGTGGCGGAAGATGATGTCGTTGCCGCCGGCCGCCATGGCCACCAGGTCCGGCTTCAGGGCCAGCGCCGCGGCCAGTTGTCCGTCAAGGATCTGCCGCAGCAGCAGGCCCCGGATGGCAAGGTTGGCGTACGCGAAATCCGCCTGCCCCGCCGTCAGTTCCTCGGCCACCCGGTCCGCCCAGCCGCGAAGGCCGCCGAGGCTCCGCGGCTCGGGGTCGCCCAACCCTTCCGTGTAGGAGTCCCCCAGCGCAACGAAGCGGTGCCAGGGGTGCCTGTCCGCCGTGTCCGTGCCAGCAGGCAGGTCCTGCTTCCCGATGGTCATGCCGTCCTCCCTTCCGCGGTGCGCGGGGGTTCTGCCTCCGCGGCACCGCCCTTGCGGGGCGACGTTCCGGTTGGAAGGTCCCGCCCCGCCGCCGACGGCCGCGGAAGCTCCGTGACGCCGTCGTACGTTTCCTGTCCCAGCCCCGAAGGCTGCCCGCTACCGGGGTTCAAACCGCCCGGGGCGACGACGTTCAGGGCCGCGTCCCGGAGGTCGACTTCGTGGTGCAGCGCCTGCGTCTGCAGGAACCGCAGCGCTCCCTCCCGGGTGAGGCCGTATTCGTTCATCAGGCTCCGCACCGCCAGGTCCACCAGGACCAGGGAACTTTGCACGACGGCGAGTCCCGCCGTCGCTTCCGCACGTTCGGCCACGCGGACCACAACGCGCAGTGCCCGTGCCATCTGGCGGGCGTAGGTTTGGCCGGAGACCAGGTCATCGCTGGTAAAGGCATGCGGAACCGGCGCGTAAAAAGTAATGGCGGCGCTGGTGGCGCCTTCTGTCAGGATGGGGACCGCCAGCAGGGACTGCACGCCGTGGCCGGCAGCTACGCTGGCGTATCCGGGCCAGCGGCGGTCGCGGCCAAGGTCCGAGACCAGCACGAATTCGCCGGTGCGCATCGCTTCCATCAAGGGCCCGTCCGCGAACGAGCACTGTTCCCGGTCCGCCTCGCGCGCCTGTTCCGTGCTGGCTGCCAGGGTGCGCGCCTTTCCAAGCCGGAAGAGGGTGGCAGCCCAGCCGATGCTCCGGCGGTCACCCTTGATGTCCCGCATGAAGTCATGGGCAACTTCCCAGAGGTAGTTTTCGACATCCTTGCTGTCGTAAACCGGCTCTGGTGGCACTGGAAGCGGTCCCCAGCCAACCTGCCCCGAGGGTTCAGCGGCCATGTTCCAGCCTTGGTAAGAGCGTGTCGGCCTACTGCAAAACCTCTTTTTAAGAATACGTCGGGATAGTGCGGGACGGTGATAAATCCAGCATTTGGGGGGATTGGGGGATTCGCCGAACAGGCCCGGCCTGTATAGGCTTCAGGCGCATCGCATCGACATTCTTTCCACGTGCTGCCTGCCCTACCGCAGCGGCGGGGTCCGGAAGAGGAGCACCGTTTGGACACCCGGAAACTGAAATACTTCCTGGCCGTCGTCGACCACGGCGGATTCAACCGTGCGGCGGAACATCTGCTGATCGCGCAGCCGTCACTGTCGCAGACCATCGCCGCACTGGAAAGGGAACTGGGCGTACCGTTGTTCCACCGCATCGGCCGCCGGGCCGTCCTCAGCGACGCCGGCAAGGAACTGGTGGGCCCGGCCCGGCTGGTAATGCGCGACCTGGACGCCGCACAGTCCGCGGTGCAGGCACTGCGCGGCATCCGCAGCGGCCAGCTGGACATCATCACCATGCCGTCCCCCGGCATCGAGCCCCTGACCTCAATGATCGCCGGTTTCACCCGGTCCTATCCGTCGGTCAGGCTGAACGTGGAGGCAGCCTTCACGCCGGAGGAAGTCATCGAATCCGTGCGCAACGGCAGCACCGAGATCGGGCTGGCCGGGTCCCCCACGGCGATCCGCGTACCCGGAGTCGAAGTGCTCCAGCTCGAGCGCCAGCCGCTGATCCTGATCGTCAACCCGCAGGCGGACACCTTCGGTCCCAGGGACGCCATCGGGCGGGAGGACCTGGCCGGCCACCGCCTCATTGCCAGCCAGCGCGGATCCCTAATGCGTTGGCTCGTGGATGACGCCCTGGCCCGGGGCGTGGATGCCGAGATCGTGGTGGAGGCAGCACACCGTACCTCCATCCTTCCGCTCGTGCTGGCCGGCGTGGGGCACGCGGTCATGCCCTCCTCATGGACGGGCACCGCGCAGAAGGCCGGACTGCGGACACTCCTGATCGAGCCGGTATCGCACTTGGAAGTGGCCATCCTCAGCCGCAAGGACGATCTCACCCCCGCCGCCCGCGCCTTCCTCAACGTCGCGAGGGAGCACGTCGACCAAACCCACTGATAGGTGGAGCCTATTTGGCGGATCGCATCTTGGTCTTGGACGCACGAGTGGCCGCGCCCGTCTACTTGAAGAGGAAGAAAACAGTGTGACCCGGACGATACCCGCACACTGCCCACACTCAACGAGGAGGTAGGCACCTTGAGCGCCACCCAGACATTCAGCATCGCATCCATTCCCGCCGACGGCGTGGGCAAGGAAGTTGTCGCAGCCGGCCGCCGCGTCCTTGACGCCCTGGCCGAAAACTCCAACGGCAAGTTCGCCTTCGACTGGACCGAGTTCCCTTGGGGCTCGGAGTACTACGCACAGACCGGCCAGATGATGGACCCCAAGGGCCTGGACGCCCTGAAGGACTTCGACGCCATCTACTTCGGCGCCGTCGGCTGGGAAAACGTCCCGGACCACATCAGCCTCTGGGGCCTGCGCCTGAACATCACCCAGAACTTCGACCAGTGGGCCAACATCCGCCCCGTGAAGTTCCTCCCCGGCGTGCAGTCCCCGCTGCGCAAAGCAGACGACGCCGAACTCGACTGGGTGGTGGTCCGCGAAAACAGCGAAGGCGAGTACGCGGGCCTGGGCGGGCGCAACCTCAGCGGCCGCGGCCCTGGCAACGAGGTGGCCCTGCAGACCGCCCTGTTCACCGAGAAGGGCTGCGAGCGCATCATGCGCTTCGCCTTCGACCTGGCCCGCACCCGCACGGTGAAGAAGGTTTCCTCGGTCACCAAGTCCAACGCCCAGCAGTACGGCATGGTTCTCTGGGACGAGGTCTTCAACCGCGTGGCACTTGACTACCCGGACGTGCAGACCGAAAGCGTCCTGGTGGACGCCATGAGCGCCAAGTTCATCCTCAAGCCCGAAGACCTGTCCGTGGTCGTGGCCTCCAACCTGAACGCCGACATCCTCTCCGACCTCGGCTCCGCCCTCGCCGGCAGCCTGGGCCTCGCCGCCAGCGCCAACCTGAACCCGGAGCGCCGGTTCCCGTCCATGTTCGAACCGGTCCACGGCTCCGCCCCGGACATTGCAGGGCAAGGCATCAGCAACCCGATCGGTGCCATCGCCAGCGCTGCACTGATGCTGGACCACTTCGGTTTGCACGAGGAAGCCCGCCGCGTCGAAGCCGCCATCGAAGCAGCCACGGGTGCCGGCCACCTGACCCGCGACGTGGGAGGCAACGCCAACACCGGGGACGTCACCGAAGCCATCATCAAGGCCCTCACGCTCGCCCCCGCCGTCGTCTAAGCAGGCATTATCCTCCGGCGCCGCCATCCGGCTGCCGCCACCAACCCCGGGCGGGCGGTTGAAGCAGTAACCCCGCCCGCCCGGCACCAATCTTTTGCAGAACATCCCCGCGTTCCAACAATGAGGTAGGAATCATGGACCACCACAGCACTGCCGCAGCTGCAACAGCGGCCACCAAAC
>JABFWC010000091.1 GCA_013362385.1 Pseudarthrobacter sp. | reverse complement strand
GTCCCGAGGTTCTGGGCCGGCTGCGCCAGCTGAAGGGAAAGCTCGACGGCGTCACGCGCCTTCCGGCGGGGGCCCCGCTTCCGCCGTGGAAGGCCACCCGGATGAACCTGCGCTACCACGCGGTGCTGAGGCTGGCCGAGCTGGTCCTGCGCAATGCCTCGGCCGAACCGGGCGAGGGCCGGCAGCAGAGCGCCTCGTTCGTGGTGGACATGGAGCAGGTGTTCGAGGACTTCGTGGGCACCGCCCTGCGCGGGGCGATGTCCGCCTACCCGGGGGAGCTGCGCCTGCGCTACAACGCCCTCCTCAGCGAGGCGGTCCGCGACGCCGACCGTCTGTCGGTGCGCCCGGACGCCGTCCACCTACTCGGCGGCCGGCCCGTGGTGGCTTACAACGCCAAGTACCGTGCCGCTTCCGATGCCGGCGCGTCCCTGACCGCCGACCACTACCAGATGCTCGCCCACTGCACTGCGCTCGCCGTGCCCACCGCGTGGCTGGTCTACGCAGGAAGAGGCGAGACCAAGCTCCGCCGCATCCTCAACACCGACATCGACATCGTGGAATTCCCGCTGGACCTGAGCCGGCCGCCGTCGGATATCCTCGCCGCCGTCCACGACCTTGCCCGTCAGTCCTGGGGCGAGGTCGTCAGAGCGGCGACACCGGCACGCGGAACGTAAACGTCGTCCCTTCGCCGAGCACGCTTTCGACGTCGATTGTCCCGCCGTGGGCCTCGACGATCGCCTTGCTGATGGGCAGGCCCAGCCCTACGCCGGGGATGGCAGTGCGCCGCACGCTGCTGGTGCGGAAGAATTTGGCGAACACTTCGGACGCGTCCTCCGGGCTCATGCCCATTCCCGTGTCGCTGACCCGGCAGGCCAGGTGTCCGTCTTCCCGGGCGAGGGAAACCATGACCTTGCCGCCGCCGGGGGAGTACTTAATGGCGTTGGACACCAGGTTGTCCAGGACCTGGGAGATCCGGGCGCTGTCCACCTTGGCTTCCAGCCGCTCGGGCGCCCTGGCGTCCAATTCCACACCCGCCGCCGCGGCGCGGGGCATCGCGGAGGACACGCTGGCGCGGACAAGGTCGGCAACATCGACGGTGTGCGGGGTGACGATGAGCTGTCCGTTGCGGGTGGACAGCAGGTCCGAGACCAGCGTCAGCAGCCGCTCCGAATTGCGGCGGATGATCTCCAGCATGGCGTGCTGCGGTCCTTCCGGCTCGTCGCCGAGCAGGATCTCCACGTAGCCGAGGATGGAGGTCAGCGGGGTCCGGAACTCGTGGGAAACGCTGGAAACGAAGTCGTCCTTGGCCGTGAGGGCATTCACGAGGTCCGTCACGTCACTGAAGACGATCACGGATCCGGCGAAGTTGCCGTCGGAGTCCTTCATGGCGCGCGCCGTCGTTACCAACGCCCGCTGCTCCCTGCCCTCACCGAGCCACACCAGGTAGTCGGTGAAGGTCTCGCCCAGGACGGCCCGGCGGACCGGGCGCTCTGCTACGGGAACGGGCGTCTTCCGGTCCGCGCCGAACACCAGAAGCTGGGACTCATTGGGGTCCGCGATGTCCTTCGGGCGCGCCAGTTCATGGTTGGCCCGCTGCTTCCGGTTCATGAGGATGTCATGGCCGTCTGCATCCACGGCGAGCACGCCCAGGTGCACCGTCTCCAGGACAGCGTTCAGCAGTTCCTCCTGGCGCTTGCTGGTGTGCAGGTTGGCGCGCAGCTGCTCGTCCTTCTCCTCCAGCTGGCTCTGCTGCCGCATCATGCTCAAGGTCAGCACGCTCACCGAGATCCCGATGCCGAGCATCATCACGGGCAGCAGCAGGGAGCGGGCGAAGTCCTGCGGGGTGTAGGTGCCCTTGAGCAGCAGCGGAACCCAGATTATGGCCAGCGGCGCCAGGAAGGACAGCCATCGGGCCGTCCGGGGGTAGTAGCCCGACCCGCACAGCCAAATAACCGGAAACACGGCCAGCAGGCTGATACCGGCGAGGGCCTCCTGGCCGCCCTCGCGGCCCAATGCAATGGAGACGAAGTCCAGGAGCGGGATGGCCAGGAAACTCGTGTAGGGCAGCCGGTCCCACGGCACCAGGTAGCACAGGGCCATGAGGGCCAGTTGGGTGACCAAGAAGGTGACGAACAGCGGGTTGTCCATGGTTTCCGTGAAAAACGCCCACACCAGGAACGCCGTCAGGAGGGTCGTCACGAACAGGGGCATCTGGCTCATGGCCACCCGGTCCGTCAGCCGGTATTCGTGGAAGGGGCGCTTGAAGAGCCGCAGCCTTCCCCACCAGGCGACGGGGCTACTCATCGCGAAGAGGCACGGAGGTCGGTGTACGCGGGGCCATACCAGCAGGATATCCGCAGCCAGCTATACTTCAGACGTCGGCTGCTGAGGGGGCTCTATGAGTGAGGCACGTGTGGGTCTGGTCATCGAGGATGACCACGACATTCGGGAACTTGTTCGCACAGTACTGACCCAGGCCGGGTTTGAGGTCACCGTGGCCAGTGGCGGAGCCGAAGGGGTCCTCCTGGCGAAGACCCTGAACCCGGACGTGATCACCCTGGACCTGGGCCTGCCGGACATTGACGGCTTTGAGGTTTCCCGCCAGATCCGGGAGTTCTCGGACGCCTACATCGTGATGCTGACGGCGCGCACCGAGGAACTGGACACCCTGATCGGACTGGAGTCCGGGGCCGACGACTACCTCACCAAGCCGTTCCGTCCGCGGGAGCTCCGCGCACGGGTTGCTGCCATGATGCGGCGGCCGCGTTCAGCACCGGATCCCGGCGACGTTGCCGTGGACCCCTCGTCGGATGGCTCCGCGCATCCCGAAAGGGGCAATTTCAACCACAACGGGCTGGAGCTGAGCTACGCATCCCGTACGGTCACCGTGGACGGCAAGGAGATGAACCTGACGCGCACGGAGTTCGAACTCCTGTACGCCCTGCTCGAAGCCGGCCGCACCGTGCGGACCAAGTCCGACCTGGTGCGCCGGCTCCGCGACGAGGATTACGACGTCGGCAGTTACATCAGCGAGGCTGACGAGCGTTCGGTTGAGGTGCACATGGGGAACCTGCGGAAGAAACTGGGCGACTCGCCGCAGCAGCCGCGGTGGCTGCAGACGGTACGCGGGGTCGGTTACCGCTTGGCACCGGGGCAGCACTGAGCCTGAAGCCGGTGGGTGGTCTGCCTGCTGCAAAGAGTGATGGGCCGCAGGAACGTGGCCGCCAGGCGGGGGAGCGCCACCGCCATGTCCGCGTGCCGGGCTTCGGCACGGATTTCTGCCTCGAGGTCCATGGCCAGGCCGGCCAGCCGTTCCGCCCCGACCATCTGGCTTGAGGTCTTCAGGCTCAGGACTGCGTCCATGGAACCTTCGAGGTCTCCGGTGGTGAGGGCCAGCCGGAGCCGGTCAAGCCGCTGCGGCAGGAAGTCGATGAAGTTCCCCACGAAGACCCTGCTGTACCCCTCTTCCTCGTCAAGTTCCTCTCGCAGCCGGTCCAAGACGGACTGGTCCACCAGCGGCCTGGGCGCATCATCCGGGGTGCTCATGACACTCCTTTCTGCTGGGGTTCTTCAGCTCGGGGAAGGGGTTGCTTTGCGGGGTCTGTGTCCTTGTTCAGGTTAGGGCTGTTCCCTTCGGGCAACCGGGGAGGAAAGAAGAATTGTGGGTTTCTTGATGAGACTGCGGTTTTTGGGCCATATCATCGAGCTAGTGCTTTTCCGCCTCGGCCACGCAACCGCCGCGGCCTCTTTCGAACCTGGGGATAGATGGCCGTGGTCCGTACGCTGAAGACTTTGCTGTTTGCTTTTGTGGTGACCGTCGGACTTGCCCTGTCAGTGGTCCAGCCGGCCGCTGCCGCAGCCGCGCCCGCGCAGATAACGCTCAATCCGGCGTCGGGCCCGGCGGGTTCGGCAGTGACGGTTGCCGGTACCGGGTTCAAGGCCTCCACCACCGGAACGGTGATTGCCGGTTCCACTACGTTCGCCTTCCAAACCACAGCCACCGGTGCGTTCAGCACGGCAATCACCATCCCGGCCGGGCCAAGCGGCAACCTCACCATCACTGCCAAGACCTCCTCCATCAAAGCGTCAGCAGTCTTCGCGGTCCAGGCCGTCCCGGCGCCGCAGCCACCGGCGATCAGCTCGGCCGCCCTGCGTTTCGGCGTGGCGACGGCGGGCGGACCGCTGGCCGGCGCCGAGCTGGACGAGGTGGCCGCCCTCGCGGGAGAAAGCCCGTCCATTGTCATGACGTACAAGGACTTCCTGCAGCCGCCGCCCATATCCGAAATGGATGCTGTCCGCGGGCGCGGCGCCACACCCCTGGTGACGTGGGAGCCGTGGGCATGGGGCGGCGGCGTGGACCAGCCCGCCTATTCCCTTGACCGGATCACCGCCGGCGACTTTGACGGGCTCATCACCCAGTGGGGCACATCCTTCGCGGCCTGGGGCAAGCCGGTCATGCTGCGCTTTGCCCACGAAATGAACGGCAACTGGTACCCCTGG
>JABFWC010000037.1 GCA_013362385.1 Pseudarthrobacter sp. | reverse complement strand
TGTGCTCTTCCGATCTTGTCGCCCGGCCACTGCGTGCTGAGTTCCGCAGGATCAACAACGTCCGCGTCCTCACTGCCGAGGTGACCGCGATAGACGCCGCCAACCGGACGGTCACCACCGGAGACGGATCCACCTATCGCGCAAGCATCCTGGTCATCGCCGCCGGGGCCGTGCCAAATTACTTCAACACCCCAGGTGCCGAGGAACACGCTTATCCGCTGTACTCGGTGGCCGACGCGACGCGGCTCAGTGCAGCCCTCACGGCCGTGATGGACGAGGCGGACCGCGAGCCCGGGGCGACGGCGGACGTGATCGTGGTGGGCGGCGGTCCCACGGGGGTGGAGACCGCGGGGGCGCTCGCCGAAAACGTGAAGTACCTGGTGCCGAAGTACTTTTCCCGTAGCCTCGCCGACCGCTGCCACGTCCACTTGGTGGATATGGTTCCCAACGTGCTCGCTGCCTTCTCGGAAAAATCGCAGGCCTATACCCGGGACCGCCTGACGAAACTCGGGGTGCAGCTGCACATGGGCCACGCCGTGAGCGAAGTGCGGCCCGACGGGGTGACACTCAAGGACGGAACCGTCATTCCGGCCCGGATCGTGGTGTGGGCAGGGGGCCTCCAGGCCGGGCGGATCATGGCCGAATCAGGCCTGCAGCAGGGAAAAGGCGGACGCGTCGACGTCCTGCCCGACCTCACGGCGCCCGGCGTCGAGGGCGTCTATGTCCTCGGTGACGCCGCCAACATCACCGACGCCGCCGGCAACAAGCTGCCCCAGCTCGGGTCGGTGGCCCAGCAGTCCGGCAAATGGGCCGCACGCAATATCCACGCCGACCTCACCGGCGGCGCCCGGGAGGCGTTCCGTTACTGGGACAAGGGGTACATGGCCATGGTGGGCCGCGGCGCCGCCGTGGCGGAGATGGGGCGCCGGCGGCTCCAGCTGCAGGGCCCGCTGGCGTTCGTGTCGTGGCTGGCGGTCCACCTTGCCTTGTTGCCCGGATTCCAGCAGAAGGTGCGCGCCCTCTTCTCGTGGGCCAACGGCTATCTCACCCACAGCCCGGCCCAGGTAGTGGTAGGCAGGCCCGACTAGCGCTGCTTTGCGTAGGCAAGGAGACGCGCTGCCGCCGTCCAGCCCGACCCTTCGTAGCGTGCCGCGTCGGAAGGCTGGACCACCATATGCAGGTACTCGGCGCCGTGCAGGAAAGCCTCTTCAGCCATGGCTGCGAACAGGGCCCGCTCGAAGTCCCCGCGTTCCGGTCCGTCGGGAAGCTCGGTGATAGCCACCACCGCGAAGTCGTCCCGCACCTGGATGCGTCCTTTGGCCACCGGACGGTCGAAGACGGTAATTTCGACGGCGTCATAGGTCTCCATTGGAGCCTGGGCCACCTGTGAGGTTTCCGGCAGTCCCGCATCCACGTTCAGTTCCGCCGTGGGCGCCATGAGCAGGACGCCCTCACCAGCTGTCGAAAACCCGCTTGGGGCGGGACCGGCCGCAGTGCCTGCATCAGCGCTCACCAAGGTCAGGCGGACAACTCCTTCGCCCGATTGCCCGGCAACCAGCTGTGCAGCGTCCGGGCCCGGCAAGGACGTTACGAATTCTGTACCGGCGCCCCCTTCAAGGATGAAACCGGAGTCTGCGGGCGCGACGGGCCGCTCCTGAAGGTCAGCCCACGCGGGGATCCAGCCGATCGTTGCTCTGCTGTGCTGGTCGGGCATGGAAGGCTCCTTAGGTGGCTGACAGGTTCCCTGCCAACGTAGCGAATCAGCGGTTGGGCCGCCAGCGCGGATGTGACCAGACAGGTCACGGCAGGTGCAGGAAGGTGTTCCCGGCCGCCAGCAGCTTGTCCAGCGCATGCCCTACTCCGTCCGCCGTTCCGCCGCCGGGGTGGTTGCCGTGGCAGATGACAATGTCGCCGGCCCGGGCCCTGCCGACTTCCCGGGCGACGACGGCGGCCGGGAACGTGGCCCCGCCGTCGCCGTTGATGCTGAAGCCGGCAGCCTTCACACCCAAGGCGTGGAGGATGTCTGAGGCGACGTCGTCCATGTAGGCGGTGCCGGGACGGAAGTACCGGGGCCGGGCGCCCGTCAGCGACGCCAGCCCTGCATCGTTGGGCATAACCTCGTCGTAGACTTCGCCGGCGTTCCTGGTGCCGGGGATCCCGTATGCAGTGTTGCCGGTGGTGGACAGCGGCTTGTGCGAGGTCCCGTGGTTGGCGAGTTCGAAGAGCGGGTCCGCCGCCAACTGCCGCACCGTCGCCGGGTTGGCGGCGATCCACCGTGAGTTCAGGAACAGCGTGGCCGGAACATGGCGCTGCCGCAAGGTGTCGATGAGGGCCTGGTCGAAGCCGCTTCCGCCGGGGCCGCCGCAAAAATCGAAGGTCAGGGCAATGCCGGCGGCCCCCGCCGGCAGCCGGGTCAAGACTCCGGGAGCCTCCAGGCCCCAGTACCGGACACTATGTGCGCCGTAGGTGCTGATGATGTCGGCCCGCGTGGGCGTCGGGGCGGGCTGCTGCGGCTGCGGCCCGGTGTCCGGAGCGCCGCCGGCGATCCGTGCGGTGTCGTCGTCGTCCGGGGCTAGGGCCAACCCGTCCGGGGCGCCGGTACCACCTTGCCTGGCCTGCTGCGGCTCGAGGTCGGGGACGGCCGCGGACAACGTCATTACGGCCGCAAGAAGGACAGCGCGTCGGCCGGGTCCCTTCCCGTCCCGCCGCATGTGCCTGGGCGTGGCTTGTTCCACTAGTCCGCCCCCCGAGTGGCCGGGCCCGCCGAGCAGTTTTGGACGGCATGCGGCGGGGTGCGGGCTTCCGTGCCCGGGGCAGTCGGTTGGTCCATGGCTCCTCGGATGGCGCGCAGGAAAGCAGCCTGAAAGCGGGGGGTCATGTCCGGAGGATACTCCACGCGGCTTACGGTTCGCTGGACGCCGAATGGCTGCGGAGCGTCGCGCTGTAACAATCCAGCGCGGTTCGCCTCAACCGGTCACACGCACTCCGCCCACTGCCCCTGTCCACGGTGCATCGCCCGGGCTGGCCAGCAGCAAATGCGCGAAGACGTTGCCCTGCTGGAGTGCGATAACCCGGGAAGTGGCTCCGGCGCAGTCAAGCGCAAGCACTTCCGGCTGGAAGGGTGCGCCGGGATGCTCCTGTCCGACCGCGATCCTTGCCCCGTCGGCGCCAACACAGTCTGCGGTGACGGTGTAGAGCCCGGCTGCCGGCACGGCCGCCGTGGCGCCGAAGCCCCTGGCCGGCCCATCCAGCGGCCCTTCCTCAAAGAGCAGGGGCCGCCCCGGCGCTGCCTTAAGGAGCCGGTCCAGCTCAGCGTAGTTCCCGACCTCACGCTCCAGGATCCGGGGATCGGTGTACGTCGGCTCTGCACCCCGGACGGCACGGGGTGTGGAGGGGTGCACGGGTTCGGGGTAGTCATAGGAGCATCCCGTCGTTCCGCCGAGGGCAAGCATCAGGGTAAGGGCAGGCATAAGCCGGCGGCGCTGGCCCTTCATTCCCGTGCGCGCTCCCGAGCGCCCAGGAGCCAGGTTCCGTCCAGGTCCGCCTCAGGACGCGGGCTGCGCAGTTTGCGTATCAATAGGGCGAACGGCAACAGAACGGCCTTAAGAATGCCGGCCACGACCAGCAGGACAAGGGCCATGGCGATGACTGGTGAGTAGAGGAGGAATGCGCCTGCCATGGCGGCGAGGTATCCGAAGCTGAACCCGAGGATCATCCCGGAATCCATGGTTGCTCCCAAGAATATGCCGAAGGAAGCCCACTGCTCGACTTATGTGTCGATGAAAAGGCTCCGCAGGCTTCTTGTCAATGACCCTGGGAGCAGCCGCCGCTTAACCAGCGAAAAACCCCGGAAACCCCTGGAATCAGGGGCTGTCCGGGGTTTATCCCGAGCTTCCTATCAGAATCGAACTGATGACCTTTTCTTTACGAGTGAAACGCTCTACCGACTGAGCTAAGGAAGCACCGCATGGATTTCCCGGGCGGACCCGGTCGGCTCATGCAAGAGTCAACTGTAATAGAGTCCCTGCACCGCGGTCAAAATGGGAGAACCGTTGCGGCTGAGGTCTTCAGCACACCGTGTTGTCCGCCGGAACCTTCCCGCTCACGAGGTAGCCATCCACGGCATCCTCCAGGCAACTGTTGGCCCGGCCATAGGCGGTGTGTCCTTCACCCTTCCAGGTCAGGAGCGAGGCGTTGCCCAGCTGCTTGCGCAGGGAGGCAGCCCAGTCGACGGGCGTGGCGGGGTCGCCGGTGGTTCCGACGACCACGACGGGGGAGCCGCCGCGGTATTCGACCGGGGCCGGTGTCCGGAGGTTCTTGTAGGGCCAGTCGGCGCAGTTGACGCCGCCGTAGGCGAAAAAGTAGCCGAACGTTGGCGAGTCCTGCTCCAGCCGCTGCTCCTCGGCCCGCATGCCAGCCGGGTCCGAGACCATCGGGTAGTCCAGGCAGTTGATCGCGTTGAAGGCGAGCGTGGACTTGGAGGTGTATTTGCCGTCGGATCCGC
>JABFWC010000319.1 GCA_013362385.1 Pseudarthrobacter sp. | reverse complement strand
AAGATCCTGAACAAGCAGGTCAAGGAGGGCGACGTGGTGGTCATCCGCTACGAAGGCCCCCGCGGCGGCCCGGGCATGCAGGAAATGCTGTACCCGACGTCGTTCCTCAAGGGCCGCGGCCTGGGCAAGAAGTGCGCGCTCATCACTGACGGCCGCTTCTCCGGCGGCACCTCCGGCCTGTCGATCGGGCACATCTCCCCGGAGGCTGCCTCCGGCGGCGCCATCGCCCTGGTGGAGGACGGCGACATCATCAGCATCGACATCAGCCAGCGTTCAATGCAGCTGGAGGTCTCCGACGAGATCCTGGCCGAACGCCGCGAGAAACTGCTGATCAACGGCGGCTACAAGCCCAAGGACCGGGACCGCCAGGTGTCCGCCGCGCTGCGCGCCTACGCCGCCATGGCGCTGTCCGCGGACAAGGGCGCCGTCCGGGACGTGTCCCTGCTGGAGCGGTAACCGCCGGTCAGGTTGCACGACCAGCGGGTAGCAGGTCAACGGGACAGGCCAAAGGTCCTGTCCCGTTGACCTGCCCCGGCCGGTACCCTTTTCTCATGGTTCAGGGAATGGCCGATTACGGTGCGGAAGGCATCCTGCTGGCAGGAGCCGGCCGGGCCATCCTGCTGCAACTGGCCAACCCGGCCATCGGCCGCGGCGTCGCCGAGCACAGCACGTTCACCCAGCGACCGGTCAACCGGCTCAAGGGCACCCTGACCTACGTGTATGCGGTGGTGTACGGGACGGACGAGCAACTGGCGGAAGTGCGGCGCAGGGTGAACCGGGCCCACGTGCCGGTGCGCCGCGCTGCCGACGCATCATCAGCCGGGTACAACGCTTACGACCCCGAGCTGCAGCTCTGGGTGGTCGCCACGCTTTACGACACGGCGCTCACCATCATCGAGAAGATCTATGGCCCGCTCGACGACGACTCCGCCGACGCCATGTACCAGGACTATGCGCGGATCGGCACTGCCCTGCAGCTTCCGGCTGGCATGTGGCCGAAGGACCGGGCGGCCTTCGGCCGGTACTGGGACCAACAAATCTCGGTGCTGCGCGCAGAGGCCCCCGGTGTGCGCGTGGGACGGGGCCTGCTGTTCCCGAAACATACTGCCCTCTGGTACCGCGCCATCATGCCTTCTGCCAGGTTCCTGACCGCCGGGCTACTGCCGTGCCAGTTGCGGGTGGACTTCGGTCTTCCCTGGAGCGACCTGCACGCGCGCCGGTTCGAGCGGACCATGCGGATCCTGTCGGTCACCTACCCGAAACTGCCGCGCGGGATCAGGCACTGGTTCAAGGACTACTGCCTGGCCGAACTCGATAAAGACCTGCGCCCGGCGGGGGCATTCAGGAGACCCGCCGCGGCGACTAGCCACCCCCAACCCCAGGATCAGTCCTCGTAGGTGTTGGCGATGTAGACATCGCATGGGGCGTTGTGCGCCACGCTGTTGGCGACGCTGCCGAGGAGGCGGCCGATGCCGCGCATCCTCCGGTTGCCCACCACGATCACCCGGGCGTCCAGGCGGATCGCCTCCTTGATCAGCGAGTCAGCCGGTTTGCCGCGGGCGGCGAAGTGGGTGATCTGCACGTCCGGCCGGGAGGCGGCCAGGGACTTGGCCACCAACTCCGAGCTGTCCGCGTTGGAAATCCTGACCTTGTCCGAACCCACGCCGTAGGTTTCGGCGTTCTCGGCTTCGAAGGCCGTCACCACATGGAGGGATGCCCCCAGTGACTTCGCCAGGTCCAGGGCTACCTCGGCAGCCTTCCGTGCCGACGGGCTGGCATCCACGCCTACAACGACTACATTGCCCATTTACTCGCTCCTTCGTGCGGTCCAGGTCTATACGTCCATCTGCCAGTCTAGGGACTACCCGCTTGAAGCCTCTTCTAAGCACACCGGCCAGCTAAGCACCAGCTCAGTGAACCACCTCGGGAACCCGGGCTGCCTGGTGGCTGAATTGGCTGGCCGGCCGGTCCAGGCCGAAGTGTTCGCGCAGGGTCCGGCCCGTGTACTCGGTGCGGAACAGGCCGCGTGCCTGCAGGATGGGAACTACCTCGTCGGCGAAGGCCTCGAAGCCCCCGGGCAGCCATGGGGGCATGATGTTGTACCCGTCAGCGGCGTAGCCTTCGAACCATCGCTGGATCTCGTCCGCCACCTGCACGGGCGTTCCTGTGAACACGTAGTGCCCGCGGGCACCGGCGAAGCGCTGCAGGACCTGACGCACCGTGGGGTTTTCCCGGCGGATGATGTCCAGCACCAGCTGGCTGCGGCTTCCGGCCTTGCCTGCCGCCGCCAGCAGCTCCGGCGGGAACCGGGCATCCAATGGGACGCCGTCAAGGTCGACGCCCAGCAGCTTCTGCAGGATGCCCAGCCCGTACTCCGGCTGGTGAGCTCGTCGAACTCCTGTTTCAGCGCGCGGGCCTCCGCCTCGGTGGAGCCCAGATACGGGCTGATGCCCGGCAGCACGAGGAGCTGGTCCGGGCCGCGGCCAAAGGAAGCGGCCCGCGCCTTGATGTCGGCGTAGAATCCCTGCGCACTCTGCAACGTCTGGTGTGCGGTGAACACAGCCTCCGCATGCTCGGCCGCAAACGCCTTGCCGTCCGGGGACGACCCTGCCTGCACGTACACCGGCCGGCCCTGCGGGGTACGCGGCGTGTTCAGCGGACCCTCCACGCGGAAGTGCCTGTCCTCATGCCGGACCGGATGGATCCGGGACGTGTCCGCGAAAAGCCCGCTGCCGGCGTCGGCAACCACCGCCCCGTCCTCCCAGCTGTCCCACAACTTGCCCGCCACCCGGACGAACTCGTCCGCCCGGGCGTACCGCTCGGCGTGCGGCGGGTGCTCGTCCAGGCCGAAGTTCCGTGCCGCCCGCTCCGCGCCGGTGGTCACGATGTTCCAGCCAGCGCGGCCGTTGCTGAGGTGGTCCAGCGAGGCGAACAGCCGGGCCGCGTTGTACGGCTCCAGGTACGTGGTGCTGGCCGTGCCGATCAGGCCGATCCGCTCAGTGGCCACCGCGATGGCGGACAGCCACGTGAACGGCTCGATCCGGAACCGGGCGGCGTACTGGACGTTGCTTTCCAGTGCCGGTCCGTCGGCGAAGAACACCGCATCCAGTTTCGCGGCTTCCGCCCGCTGCGCCAGCTCCTGGTAGAACCGGATGTCCAGCAGCCGGTCTGTCCGCGATTCCGGATGCCGCCACGCTGCCTCGTGGTGGCCGCCGGGATAGATGAACAGGTTCAGTTTCAGCTGCCGGCCCATCAGAACGCCGCTCCGATCGAGGCCAGCTTCGGTGCGGGAGACCCTGCGAACTGGTTGTCCGGCCGCGCCAAACCGTAGTGCTCCCGCAACGTCCGGCCCGAGTACTCGGTGCGGAACAGCCCGCGCTCCTGCAGGATGGGCACCACCTGGTCCACGAAGGCTTCCAGCCCGGACGGGAGCACCGGCGGCAGGATGTTGAATCCGTCCGCCGCGCCGCCGTCGAACCATTCCTGGATGGCGTCCGCCACCTGCACCGGCGTGCCGGTGAACGTGCGGTGCCCGCGGCCGCCGCCCAACCGGCCGATCAGCTGGCGCACGGTGAGCTGCTCGCGCCGGGCAAGCTGCACAATCAGGGTGTAGCGGCTCTTGGCGCCCTCGATCTCGTCCTCGCTGGGCAGGTCCTCCGGCAGTTGGCGGTCCAGCGGGAGGTCCTCGGGATCCACGCGCAGGGTCTTGGCCAGCTGGATCCGCGCGTACTCGGGCTTGATCAGCCGGTCCAGTTCGCGTTCAAGCTCCAGGGCCTCCGCCTCGGTGGCACCAATGACCGGCACTATTCCCGGCAGGATCTTGATGGTTTCCGGATCGCGGCCGGCAGCGGCGGTGCGGGCCTTGAGGTCGCGGTACAACTCCTGGGCGTCGGCGAGGGTCTGGTGGGCGGTGAAGACGGCGTCGGCGTACTTCGCGGCGAGGTCCTTGCCGTCCTCGGAGGAACCGGCCTGGACAATCAGCGGGTGCCCCTGCGGCGAGCGCGGCACGTTGAGGGGCCCGCGGACTTTGAAGTGCCTGCCCTCGTGGTCGATGGTGCGGATCTTGTCCGCGTCGCCCCACACACCCCCGGCCTTGTCGGCGAGCACGGCATCGTCCTCCCAGCTGTCCCAGAGCTTCTGCGCGACCTCGATGAATTCAGCGGCGCGCTCATACCGGACGGCGTGCGCGGGCTGGTCGTCGACGCCGAAGTTGCGGGCCGCGTCCGGGCCCGCCGTGGTGACCACGTTCCAGCCGGCCCGGCCGCCGCTGGCCCAGTCCACTGACGCGAAGCGCCGGGCCAGGTTGAAGGGCTCGTTGTACGTGGTGGATGCGGTGGCGATCAGCCCGATCCGTTCGGTGGCGCCGGCGATGGCGGTCAGCAGCACGGTGGGCTCGAGCTTGCCGGCCGGGCGCCGGCCCACCTCGCCGAACAGGACAGGGGAGTCGGCGAAGAAGATGGAATCCAGCTTGCCGCGCTCGGCGGTGCGGGCCAGCTTCTTGTAGTGCT
>JABFWC010000047.1 GCA_013362385.1 Pseudarthrobacter sp. | reverse complement strand
AGCATGCTGGTGGAGTGGTTGAGGAAGAACTGCTGGAAGACGAAGCCGAACATTTGGTTCCGCAGGGTGTTCAGCCTGCGCCCGCTCAGGGTTTTTGCGTTCGTCCCGTCAACGTGGACTTGCCCGCCGCCTGGCGTGTCCAGGAGGGCGAGCAGGTGCATCAGGGTGGATTTACCGGACCCGCTCTTGCCCACGATCGCCACGGAGTCTCCACGGTCGATGTCCAGGGACACTCCCCGGAGCGCGTCGAAACGGTCGGGACCGCGGCCGTAGGTTTTGGTCAGGTCACGGGTGGACAGGATCGGCACAGTCATGGGTTTCCCATCAGTGGTCATGAAACGGGGTGGGGGAGGTTCCCTTTACAGCAGCTGCTTGCCCACTCACCCACCGTACTCACCGTGCCGTAAGTGCGGCGCAAGACACACTAAGGCGCATACCTTGGCGAAAGCTGGACAGGAGGCGCTTAACTCATGCGTCCGGCGGCATCCGCCGCAGCGCGCAGACTCTCGCGGGCACGGCCCGCGTGTCCGCTCTGGTGCAGCCGCACGGCTTCTGCCTCTGCATGGCCGTGACCAGGGCTGGAGAGGAACGCGTAAGCGTGCAGGACCGCCTCCAACTGTGCCCAATTACCTTCGGTACGGTCCCGGACCCGGATCAGTTCCGCCAGATGGGATTCGACCTGTCGTTCGTGCCATGCTGCCAGGATGGACTCGACGTCACGGAAGTATTTGTACAAGGTGGCACGGCCAATTCCGGCGCTTTCCGCGATCGCGGACATCGTGACGCCGGAGAAACCATGGCCCGTGACCAAGTGCGCCGCAGCATCAAGAACGGCCTGGCGGACAGCATCCCGATGGGTTTGCTTAGGAGCTGCTGTCCGAGATCGCGGAGCTTACCGCCGTCGGGCTGTCGTATTCCCGGTCGGGGAGAGCCTCGAGGGCCTCGATCACATTGCTGTCGGCACCGGAGTCCTTCGCCCGTGACAGCAGTTCGTCGCGTTTCGCCGGGTAGTCGATGCCTCCCAGGAACTTTTGGATCTGGATCGGGTTGGGAGTGTCTGCCATGGTTCCGGTTTCCCTTCGGTGTCGGCTTTGCTCTCCGCGGCCCACCGCTTTCCGGCCGCGGTTGACCCATCCTAGCCCTGCCGCACGACATGCGGAATGCGGTCCTCCAGCCATTCATGCGGTTTCGCCTGGCCGGTACATGCGGCGAGTTGGTCCGGGTGGCCGGACGGGATAAGACTGTGGGTATGGCACGGGGAACGCTGCGGATCTTCCTGGGGGCCGCCACCGGGGCGGGCACCACGTTCGCCATGCTGCAGGAAGCGCGCCAGCTCCTGGCCGACGGCAGGGATGTTGCCGTGGGCATCGCCGGCGACCATGGCCGGCAGGACACCAGGCAGCTCCTGGAAGGGCTCGACGCCGTGGCGCCGCGCCTCGTGGGGGACGCCACCGGGGCGGAGGTACCGGAGCTCGACGTGGCGGCGGTTCTTGCCCGGCACCCGGAGGTCGCCGTCGTCGACGACTACGCCCACGTCAACGCCCCGGGCAGCAGGAACGACCGCCGGTGGCAGGACATCGAGGAACTCCTGGCCGCCGGCACGGACGTGCTGTCCACCCTGACCGTCCGGCACCTCGCCTCGCTGCAGGACGTGGTCGCCGCCATCACCGAAGAGCCCGGCACCGAAACGGTCCCGGACGGGATCGTGCGGCGCGCGGACCACATCGAACTGGTGGACATCTCCCCGGACCTCCTGCGCCAGCGGGTGGCCGAGGGGAAGATCTTCCCGAAGGACCGCATCGACGCCGCCCTGGCCAACGAGTTCCGCCTGGGCAACCTCATTGCGCTGCGCGAAGTCGCCCTGATCTGGCTGGCGGACCGGGTGGACGAAGGGCTCGCCACGTACCGCGAAAGCCAGGGGATCACCGCCACCTGGCCCGCGCGCGAGCGGGTGGTCGTGGGACTCAACGGCGGTCCCGAGGGGGAGGTGCTCATCCGGCGGGCGTCCCGGATCCTGTCCCGGGTCAACGGCGGCGACCTCCTGGCCGTCCACGTGCGCCGCGCTGACGCCGGCCCCGCAGAGCCGGCCCAGGCACTGGAAGCCCAGCGGCGCCTGGTCACCGACCTCGGCGGCACCTGCCACACGGTCTCCGGGGATGACCCTGCGGACTCGCTGCTGGACTTCGCGCGCAGCGTCAACGCCACGCAGATCGTCATCGGCGCCTCGCCCGGCCGGCTCTGGAAGCGGATCCTCGGCGTCGGCGTCGGCGCCAAGGTGGTGCGGGAATCCGGCGACATCGACGTGCACATTGTGTCCCACCCGCAGGCCAGCCGCGGCCTGCCCCGGCCTGCGCCGGCCACGCTCGGCCGGGCGCGTACCACCGCGGGCTTCGTCCTCGCCGTCGTGCTCCCGGTGCTGCTGACGGCAGCCCTGTCCGTCAGCCCGAAGCTCAACCTGGCCACCCACGCGCTGGTCCACATCACCGGCGTGATGGCGGTGGCGTTCATCGGCGGCCTTTGGCCGGCGGTGCTTGCAGCGGTCCTGGGGTCGCTGCTGCTCAACTACTTCCAGACCGACCCGGTGGGAACGCTGAACATCAGCGACCCGCAGAACGTCTTCGCGCTGCTGGTCTTCCTCAGCGCGGCGGTGGCGGTGTCGCTTGTGGTGGGCCTTTCGGCCAGGCGTGCCCGCGCGGCCACCCGGGCCCGCGCCGAAGCCGCCACCCTGGCCGATTTGGCCAACGACGCCCTCCTCGCCGACGACACCGTCGCGGCCTTCATGGGCAAGGTCCGGGAGACCTTCCAGGTCACCTCGGCCGGGCTGTTCACCAGGCAGGGAGATGCGGAAGGCCAATGGGAACTGCAGGCCTTCTCGGGGGACCGGCCGCCGTCGCCTCCGGATGCGGCAACGCTGGCGGACAGCGTGGAACTGGCAGACCCCCGCACGGCCCTGGTCCTGTCCGGGAGGACCCTGACCGCCGGGGACCGGCTTCTCCTCACCGCCCACGGCGCCCACCTCCGCCTGCTGCTGCAGCGCCATGCCCTGCAGCGGACGCTGCAGAACACCACGAAACTGGCGGAGGGGAACAGCGTGCGCACCGCGCTCCTGCGGGCCGTCGGCCACGACCTGCGGACCCCGCTGGCGGGGATCAAGCTGGCCGTCACGGCCCTGCGGCGCCAGGGCCGCAAGCTGCCGGCGGAGGTCCAGGCCGAGATGCTCGCCACCATCGAGTCCTACACCGAGCGCCTGGACGCCCTCATCTCCAACCTCCTGGACATGTCCCGGATCTCCAGCGGTTCGGCGGCCCCGCTGACTGGCCCCGTCACGTGGCGCGACGCCATCGAAGACGCGCTGCGGGGTTTGCCGGCGGACCGCATCAGGGTTGAACTCGCCCCCAACATGCCCGTCGTGGACGCCGACGTGGGGATGCTGGAGCGGGTCATCGCCAACATCGTGGAAAACGCGCTGAAGTACGCGCCGGCGTCGGACGTCGTCATCGTGGGCGTCTCGGGTGCCTCACATGCAGCGGCCGACGGCGGCACCCCCTTTGGTGAGCTGCGCATCGTCGACCACGGGCAGGGTGTGCCCGCTGCCGCCGTCGAGGGCATCTTCCAGCCGTTCCAGCGGCTCGATGACGCGCCGGAGGGGCTTGGCATGGGGCTGGGCCTGGCCGTCGCGAAAGGTTTCACCGAGGCCATGGGCGGCCAGCTCCTGGCTGAGCCCACCCCCGGCGGCGGGCTGACCATGGTCATCCGCCTGCCGCTCTCCACCGGGCAGCCGGTCTCAACCCTCCGCCGGGAAGCAGGTACCAGCACGTCATGAGGACCGTCCTGATCGTCGACGACGAGCCGCAGCTCCTGCGCGCCCTGCAGGTCAACCTGCAGGCGGAGGGCTACCAGGTGCTCACCGCCCTGGACGGCACCGCGGCCCTGAAGCACGCGGAGGGCGGCCACCCCGATGTCATCGTGCTGGACCTCGGCCTGCCTGACATCAACGGCGTGGACGTGATCACCCGGATCCGGCGCACCAGCAGCACGCCGATCATCGTGCTGTCAGCCCGGCACGGATCCGTGGACAAGGTCCGGGCTTTGGACGCCGGGGCGGACGACTACGTGACCAAGCCGTTCGGACTCGACGAACTCCTGGCCCGGCTCCGCGTCGCAGGACGGCGCAGCGGCACGCCCGAGACGGTGGACAACGCCCCTGCCATCGACGTGGGCGACTTCGAGGTGGACTTGGCCAACCGGAAGGTGACCCGCGCCGGAGTCCCGGTCCGTCTCACGCCGCGTGAGTGGGCCATCCTCCAGCTGCTGGTGCGGAACCCGGGGCGGCTGATCACCCAGCAGCAAATGCTGGCCAAGATCTGGGGCCCGGGCTACGACAACGAAACCCACTACCTGCGCGTCTACATGGGTCAGCTGCGCCGCAAGCTCGAAGCGGACCCGGCCCGGCCGCGGCACCTGCTCACCGAAGCCGGCATGGGGTACCGCTTCGAGCCGTGACCTGCCGGGGAAGGCCCCG
>JABFWC010000432.1 GCA_013362385.1 Pseudarthrobacter sp. | reverse complement strand
CAGGAAAACGGCCGCGAAGGCCACCATCGAGAAAGCATTAGAGGTGTCAACCATGGCGGCAGCCCCGGATCGTGCCAAGGCGCTGGAAGCAGCGCTGGCCCAGATTGACAAGCAGTTCGGCAAGGGCTCGGTGATGCGCCTCGGCGACGAAGTCCGTGCACCGATCGAAGTCATTCCCACCGGCTCCATCGCCCTGGACGTGGCCCTGGGTATCGGCGGCCTTCCCCGCGGCCGCGTCATCGAAATCTACGGCCCGGAATCCTCGGGTAAGACCACCGTTGCGCTGCACGCCGTGGCGAACGCACAACGGGCCGGCGGCATCGCCGCGTTCATCGACGCCGAACACGCCCTGGACCCGGACTACGCCGCAAAGCTGGGCGTGGACACCGACGCCCTCCTCGTGTCCCAGCCGGACACCGGTGAGCAGGCGCTGGAGATCATGGACATGCTGGTGGGCTCCGGCTCGCTGGACATCATCGTGATCGACTCCGTGGCCGCCCTGGTGCCCCGCGCCGAAATCGAAGGCGACATGGGCGACAGCCACGTGGGCCTACAGGCCCGGCTCATGAGCCAGGCCCTGCGTAAGATCACCGGCCGCCTGAGCCAGACCAAGACCACGGCCATCTTCATCAACCAGCTGCGTGAAAAGATCGGTGTCTTCTTCGGTTCCCCGGAAACCACCACCGGTGGTAAGGCCCTGAAGTTCTACGCGTCGGTCCGCATCGACGTCCGCCGCATCCAGACCCTCAAGGAAGGTGCCGATTCCGTCGGCAACCGCACCAAGGCCAAGATCGTCAAGAACAAGATGGCCCCTCCCTTCAAGGTTGCCGAGTTCGACATCATCTACGGCCAGGGCATTTCCCGCGAGGGCGGCATCATCGACATGGGCGTGGAGCACGGCATCATCAAGAAGTCCGGCTCCTGGTTTACCTATGATGGCGACCAGCTGGGCCAGGGCATGGAGAACTCGCGCCGCTTCCTCCGGGACAACCCCGAGCTCGCCGCCGAACTTGAGCGGCTTATCAAGGAGAAGCTGGGTGTCGGGGTGAAGGCAGCCGAGGACGAGGCAAAGGATTCGCCGAAGCTGAAAGCCGTCGACGGGTTCTAGCCGTTGACCTGGTCCTCTGAAGCGCAGCGTCCTGAGGCATCCGTTCAGGAAACGGGCGCAATGGAGGCGCGGTCCCCAAAGGCACTGTCCCGGCGGACCCGTTCCGGAAGCCCTTCTGCGGGGCAGCCGGGCGGGTTCGCCGTCCCAGAGGACACCCACGCCAGGGACGCGGAGCCGGATCCGGTGTCCGTCGCCCAGTCGATCGTGTACCGGCAGCTGACGGCGTCGGCCAAAAGCAGGCTGCAGCTGGCACGGAAGCTTGCCGAGCGGAACATCCCGGAGGACGTCGCGGAAGCGGTCCTGGACAGGTTTGAAGAAGCGCGCCTGATCAATGACGCCGAGTTCGCGGACATGTGGGTCAGGAGCCGTGCGCAGTCGCGGAAGTTGGCGAAGGGTGCGCTCCGTCGCGAGCTGGCGGAAAAAGGCATCGACCAGGACACCGCCAGCGCGGCCCTGGAACAGCTGACTGACGCGGATGAGGAAACCGCGGCCCGCACTCTGGTGCAGCGCAAGCTTCGGCCCGGAACGGACCTCGCGGACCACGCAGGGCGGGAGAAGGCCGTCCGGCGGCTGGCATCGATGCTGGCGCGCAAGGGCTATCAGCCCTCGCAGGCGTTCCGGATCGTCAACGAGGTCCTCGATTCCCACGATCCCGACAGCGATCCGCCGGGGAACCGGTACCCTTAACGGGTGAGTTTGACCATCCCTTCCTCCCATTCCCATGCCTCCATGCCTGCGGCAGAAGCTGCCCCGCTGGACGCCGGCGCCCGTCCCCGTACGTACCAGGTGCGCACTTTTGGGTGCCAGATGAACGTCCACGACTCGGAGCGGATGGCCGGGCTGCTTGAGGACGCCGGCTATGTACCGGCGGAGGGCGAGCAGGCGGACGTCGTGGTGTTCAATACCTGCGCCGTCCGGGAAAACGCCGACAACAAGCTCTACGGCAACCTCGGCATCCTTGCACCGGTGAAAGCAGCCAACCCGGGCATGCAGATCGCCGTGGGCGGCTGCCTGGCACAGAAGGACCGGGAAACCATCCTCAGGAAGGCGCCGTGGGTTGATGCGGTCTTCGGCACGCACAACGTCGGTGCCCTGCCGGCGCTCCTGGACCGGGCCCGGCACAACAACGAGGCCCAACTGGAGATCCTCGAATCCCTGGATGTCTTCCCGTCGACGCTTCCCACCAAGCGCGATTCGGTCTACTCGGGCTGGGTGTCCATCTCGGTCGGCTGCAATAACACCTGCACCTTCTGCATCGTCCCCGCCCTGCGCGGGAAGGAAAAGGACCGCCGGCCGGGAGAGATCCTTGCCGAGATCCAGGCGCTCGTTGATGACGGCGCCATCGAGGTCACGCTGCTGGGGCAGAACGTGAACTCCTACGGCGTCGAATTCGGCGACCGCCAGGCTTTCTCCAAGCTGCTGCGGGCCTGCGGCCAGATCGAAGGACTGGAACGGGTCCGCTTCACCAGTCCCCACCCGGCCGCCTTCACGGACGACGTCATCGATGCCATGGCCGAGACCCCGAACGTGATGCCGCAGCTGCACATGCCGCTGCAGTCAGGTTCGGACAGCATCCTGCGGGCCATGAAGCGCTCATACCGTTCCACCAAGTTCCTGGGCATTTTGGACAAGGTCCGGGAGAAAATCCCGCACGCGGCCATTTCCACCGACATCATCGTGGGGTTCCCCGGCGAAACCGAGGAGGACTTCCAGGCCACCCTGGACGTGGTGGAGAAGTCGCGGTTCGCCACGGCATTCACCTTCCAGTACTCCAAGCGCCCCGGCACTCCCGCCGCGGACCTTCCCGACCAGCTGCCGAAGGCGGTGGTACAGGAACGCTTCGAACGGCTCACCGCCCTGCAGGACCGGATCGCGGCAGAGGAGAACCGGAAGCAGCTCGGCCGGCGGGTCGAAGTCATGGTGACCGCTCAGTCCGGCCGCAAGGCGGGGGAAACCCACCGCCTCTCGGGACGTTCCCAGGACCAGCGGTTGGTCCACTTCTCCGTTCCCGACGGCGCCCCTGCGCCCCGGCCCGGCGACCTCGTCACTGTCACCATTACCGAAGCCGCCGCCTTCCACCTCGTGGCAGACCCCACCCTCGAGGACTACAGCCTGCGCCGCTCCCGCGCAGGGGATGCGTGGGACAGGTCCCAGGCCGACTCCTGCGGGGCTCCGGCCCCTGGTGACGGAGCGGGTCGGAAGGGCGTCTCCCTCGGCATGCCTTCGCTGCCGCTGCGCAGCCGCTGAAAGGTGGACGCCCCGCCCGTCATCGCCGTCGTCGGCCCCACCGGCTCCGGCAAATCCGACCTCGCCGTCAACCTCGCCCTCGAGCTCGACGGGGAGGTGATCAACGCCGACGCCATGCAGTTCTACCGCGGCATGGACATCGGCACCGCCAAGATGACAGCTGCCGAACGCAAGGGCGTGCCGCACCACCTCCTGGATATCCTGGACGTAACCCAGGAAGCGAGCGTCTCGGACTTCCAGCAGCAGGCCCGCGAAGCCATCGACGACGTCCACGCCCGCGGCAAACGCGCCATCCTGGCCGGCGGCTCCGGACTGTATGTGCGGGCGGCCCTGGACGTACTGGAGTTTCCGGGCACGGACCCGGCCCTGCGCGCACGGCTTGAGGCAGAGCACGCCGGCCTGGGCACACAGGCCCTCCTGGCAAGGCTGAAGGCGGTGGACCCGGCCTCCGCTGCCCGGCTATCGGACGCCAGGCGTATCATCCGCGCCTTGGAGGTTCACGAACTTACCGGCCGCCCCTTCAGCTCCTTCATGCCCCGGCGCGAGTACCACCAACCGGCCATCCAATTGGGGCTGAGCGTGGACCGCGAGGTGCTGCGGGAGCGCCTGGCCGCACGGGTGCACCGGATGGTTGAGGCCGGGCTGCTGGCGGAAGTGCGGCTCCTGGACGCCCAAGGCCTGCGCCGCGGCAAGACCGCGTCCCGTGCCCTGGGGTATTCGCAGTTCCTGCGGGTGGTCGACGGCCTCTCCACCGTTACTGAGGCAGCGGAGGAAACCATCGTCGCCACACGGCAGTTCGCGCGGCGGCAGCTCACCTGGTTCCGCGCCGATCCCCGGATCACGTGGCTGGACTGGCAGGATCCCGGCCTCACCGGCAAAGCCCTGGAGCTGTGCAGGTAGCTGCGGTTTCGGGCGGGCATGGCCCGGCCGGTACCCTTGACAGCATGGATGCCACCGCCACAGAAACCTCCGAGACCGCCTTCCGTACCCTGGGCGGGCTCCGCTTTTCCAAGGGTCACGGAACTGGCAACGACTTCGTCCTGGTCGCCGATCCTGAAGGCGCCCAGCCCATCGACGCGGCCCAGGCTGCCGCGCTCTGCGACCGGCACCGCGGCATCGGCGCCGACGGCCTGATCAGGGCCGTGCCCTCACGTTTCCTCCCCGAGGGCCGGGAACTGCT
>JABFWC010000249.1 GCA_013362385.1 Pseudarthrobacter sp. | reverse complement strand
CACGAGGTTCTGCGGTCAGACAAGCCGGTCATCGTAGATTTCTGGGCGGACTGGTGCGGCCCGTGCCGGATGGTCTCCCCCGTCCTCGACCAGCTCGCCGCCGAACACGCCGAAACAGTCGACGTCGTCAAAGTCAATATCGACGAAAACCCCCAGGTCGCGGCAGAGTATGGGATCACGTCCATACCCGCCATCTACCTGTTCAAAGACGGTGCACTGAAATCCGCGGTGATTGGTGCCCGACCCAAGCAATACCTCGAGAAGGAATTCGCCGAGTACCTGCGCTGACCCCCAGCTCGGCAGCTGGTCACTCATCGCCGCCGCAACCACAGGTCGAGCAGATGCTTGAAAAGGATGAAAGATGCCCCTGGGGATGAGCCACGTCCGCAGGGGCATTTTGGGAGGCGCCCGCCTGACCTCTGATCGCGGGCGCCAATGGGAACAACCTGGCACGAACTATTGAAGGAGAACCTGGATGAAACCCTCGATCGTCGTTTTTGATGTCAATGAAACCTTGTCCGACATGTCGCCGATGGGCCAGCGGTTCGTCGACGTGGGCGCTCCGGTACACGTGGCGAAGCTGTGGTTCGCCACGTTGTTGCGGGATGGTTTTGCCCTCACCGCGGCCGGAGACAACGGCAGCTGTGCGGGGATCGGTGCCGAAGTACTGCGCGGCGTGTTCGCGGGTATGGAGCTGAGCCGGGACCTCGAGGCGGCCGTGGAGCACGTTATGGCCGGTTTCTCCAGCCTCGGGCTGCACCCGGACGTCACCGATGGGGTCAAGGCGCTGCACGCTGCGGGCTACCGCCTTGCCACCCTAACCAATGGCTCAATGCAACTGGCGGAGAAGCTCTTCACGGACGCGGGCATTCGGGACCGCTTCGAGTTGCTGCTCTCCGTGGAGGATGCCCCCGTATGGAAACCTGGCCGCCAGTCCTACGACTACGCCGCGTCCGTTTGCGGCGCGCGCCCGGACGAGATGCTCCTGGTCGCCATGCACCCCTGGGACATTCACGGCGCTTCCCGCGCCGGCCTGGCCACCGCCTGGATCAACCGGACCGGAGGGCCGTACCCTGACTATTTCCAGGCGCCCGACCACACCTTGTCCAGCCTCACGGAACTGGCACCGGCCCTGACCGGAGGACGTTAGGGCTTGGCGTGGCTGTTCGGAGAAGCTCTCTGGACTGCGGATCATCCGTGTCGCTCCTGGCTGCTGGCTGCGTCCGTCGCTCTGGATGCCAGCGCAAGGATGGGCACCGCTTGCGGGCACCATGCGCCCCGGGAACCCGGCTGCGGGGCGGGGCGCGTCGCTGGCTCCTAGACAGTCAGGGCCGGCGCGGCAGGAACGTCCAACTCAGTGCCTGCGTAGTGGTTGAAGTAGTTGGTAAAGAGGTTCGCGGCGATGTGGGCAAAGGCCTCGGCGAGCTCTTCGTCGGTCCACCCGGCGTCCAGAGCTGCCTGCCAGACAGGCTCCGAGACGTTTCCGGTCCGGGCCGCCGCTTCACGGACCACCTCGGTTATGGCGGCTAGTTTCGGGTCGAAGTCCACCTCACCGGCGCGGATCGCGAAAATCTGTTCATCGGTGAGTCCTGCCTTGCGTGCCGATACCGTGTGGGCGCCCTGGCAGTAGTCGCAGCCGTTCTGGTTGCCCACCGCAAGGGCGATGGCCTCCTTGGTGCGTGCATCGAAGGATCCGTGGGCGGCAATAGCTTGGGAGATGCCGTCGTAGGCGGCGATGACTGCCGGCGAGTGGGCCATGCCGGCATGGATGTTGAGGAACTTTCCCATCCGTCGTTGCATAGTGGCAGCGATGTCTTTTGATCCGTGGGGTGCGCTGTCGAGCGTGTGTGCGGGAATGCGGGGCATGGGTTTCTCCTATCGTCGTGTTCGTTGTCAAACTATGCCTGTTGAGCGCTTTTCCGTCCGGGGGGCCGCGGACGGTGTGGTGCCCCGGGCATGGGGGCTGGGTGCGGTTCACGGGCCTGCGCTGACAGCTGCCGCGCGAAGGGCTGCCGGATCCTGGATGCTGATACGTCCGCGACCCTGGCGGATGATCCCCCTGGCGGCGAAGTCCGCCATCGCTTTGCTGGTGGCTTCGCGGGTTGCTCCGAGGAGACCGGCGATCTGTTCGTGGGTCAGTCGGATCGCTTTTCCCTGCCCGAACCGGCCGGCGGGCGCGGCAGCGTCGAGGCTGATAAGCAGGGAAGCAGCGCGGGCCAATAGTGGCCGCAGAGCCAGGTCTGTGAGGCGCTCCTCCAGCCGGGCCACCTGTTCCCCGAGCAGCCGGGAAATGCGGATGGCGATGCGGGGGTCAGAAATCAGATACCGCTCCACGTCCTCGACACTGAGTTGGCAGATGGCAGCATCCTCGATGGCCTCGGCGTAATTGTCGTACATGCGCTGGCCCACCAGCAGCATTTCCCCGAAAACGGCGCCCGGTTCCAGGATCGCCATGGTGAGGGCTTTGCCGTCTTCGGTGACACGGAAAATCCTGATCCTGCCGGTCTTGAGAATGAACAGGGCGGTGACAGGCTGGGACTGGCTGAAGACGAGTTCCCCGCGGCGGAACATCCGCGCAGGGGCCATTATGTCCATAGCGCGCATCTCGTCAGCGCTGAGATCCGCGAAGAGATCCACCTCATTGAGGCAGTTGAACGGGTCATCCGGTCCTGAGGTGAGCGGGTACGGTTCCCGCTGGGCCGGCGACCAGGGCCGGGGGCCGCCCACGGCAGCCTCCAGCCCCTCTTCCCATTGATCACTCATGCGCGGGCTTCAGGACCCGGACGGCGACCACAGCCAGGACGATGCCATAGATCAGGTGGCCCATCAGGGACCACCCTGCGGTCGCATCGATCATGAAGACCGGCATCCCGAGCATCATGGGCATAATCAACAGCGGGCCAAGGACCCACCAGACCACCCCATAGCCCATACCAATCAACGCCCCGCGACCATAGGACTTCAGAAGGCCCACGAACGGCACCGTCAGGCCCAGACCGATCAGGACAGAGATCATCAGGTGGATCCCGAAGCCCACCCAGGCGGAGTCCGAACCAACCATCGAGGCGATCATCGGGAGCATGCCCATCATGGCCATGAGGACACCGAAGACCAGGCCGCCGGCGATCCCGCCGATGGCACCGGCACTGATGCGGCGCCCAAGATAATGCGTGAAGGCGTGTGGTTGGTGCGCCACCGGAGATGTAGCTGACATCGTGGTGCTGCCTTTCGTCGAAACGGAACTGCTGACCTTTGAAACATAGGACTGCACCCTGCGCGGCTCTGTAAACGCGAACACATAACGATCGAGATTTTCATCAGAGCGGCAATGACCGCCCGCGCGGAGCTATGACGTTTCCCGGAGGTCAAGATGTCCGTTCCATGACATGCCCGCAACAGCAGGTCGGGTTGCGGTCACCGCCGTGTCCCGGAGCCGCTCCCTTGGTAACCGTGACTTCGCAGCCACAGCCCTCGTCCGGGCAGCGGTAAATCTCGCCTTCCTGGAGTGCCATAACCAGCTTCCTTCCATCGTTGTTCGTTCGTTCTCCGGAATCCACGCTAAAACCTTCCCGTCAGGGGAAGGCAAGGCTGCGGGGAAAGTTGGGCATCATGCCCACCATCGGGCCCATCTGATAGCCCACCTAGACGGAATACCGCCACCCGTACGTGCCAAACGTAGCTCGCACCGCTCCGGGCAGCTGACCAGCAGGAATATTGCTGAAGGGTAGATAATCCGCCTTGGCGGCTCGGACTCGCGGCTGAGGACCTTTGAACTGCGCCGCGAACCCCTCGCTGAGCAGTGGGTGCTGGAGGCGATCACTGACAGCTGAGCCAGGTCCTGCGTACCGTTAGGGCCATGGGAATCAGCACCGGATTACCGGCAGGCCTTGCCCCGCCGGTAAAAGTCGCGCTGGCCCGCGCCGTGAACAAGATGCCTCGCCGCGACGCATCACACGGGCCCCTCCTGTTTGAACCCAAATGGGACGGGTATAGATGTGTTGTCGTCCGGGATGACCGAGGAGCCACGCTGTGGTCCCGGCAAGGGAAGGAACTTTCGGGGTACTTCCCTGAACTCTGCTCGGCGATTGCTTCGGCAGTTCCCCCGGGATGCATCATCGACGGCGAAGCCGTGGTCTGGAGCCAGGGCCGGCTGAACTTCAGCGCCCTGCAGCAGCGCCTGAGCGCAGGACCAAAAACCCTGCCCGGGCTGGTGGCAGCGGCTCCGGCCAATTACGTGGCGTTCGATGCGCTGGCCGTTGCCGGTCATGACGCCAGGTACCTGCCTCTGGCCCAGCGGCGGGCGCTCCTGGAAGAACTCGCCAACGGCTGGGATCCGCCGCTGTCCCTCTCCCCCACGACCACGGACCCGGAGATAGCGGCACAGTGGTTCGAGGACCTGCCGCCGACAGGGATCGAAGGGCTGGTCATCAAAGATTTGAACCAGCCCTACACGCCGGGTGCCCGCTCCTGGCTGAAGCTCAAACACAGAGAAACCGTAGACATCATCTGCGGGGCAGTGATCGGGCCGATCACCCA
>JABFWC010000048.1 GCA_013362385.1 Pseudarthrobacter sp. | reverse complement strand
GATGCGCGGCCAGTACCGGCGGCTGGGGGAGGCGAGGATGAGCGACGCGATGAGCCCGATCACGCCGACTGCCATCAGGATGTAACCCACCAGTTGCTGGTCAATGAACGGAATGAGGCCGGGGGCCACGGCCCAGGCGAGGATGGCGCCGAGGGCGATGAGGAATATTGACGAGCCGATTCTCATGACTTTGCTCCTTACTGCCGCATGCTGAGCGGCGCTGGGTGGGTGCTACGGATTGATGTTGCGTACACTGCCACTGCTAAGCCTGCTGACTATCAAGCGCCACGCTACCTTCAGTGACCGGGGGATTCAATGACCGTGGCTGGACCGTTATCCTCGCTAGGCTGGTCCGGTGGAAACCGTTGTGTGGTCCAGGCCCGAAGACCAGCGTGCGGGCAGTCCCTTGCTGGTGATGATGCATGGCTACGGCACTGACGAGTCGCGGATGGTCCGGCTGTTCGAGTACCTGCCGCAGGAGTTCACCTTTGCTGCCCTGCGGGCTCCGATGCCCATAGGCGACCATTGGGGCTGGTTCCTGCTGGATTACTTCCTCGCCAACGATTTCGCCGACGTGATTAGCGCAACGAATGCGGTGCAGGGATGGATCAACTCCGTCAAGGACCGGCACAGCAGCGTTACCCTGATGGGCTACTCGCAGGGCATGGCCATGGCCAGCACGCTCCTGCGGCTGCACCCGGACGAGTACCGGGCGGTGGTGGGCCTGTCCGGCTTCGTGCTAAACAACGAGCTGCTCGCCATGACCGACTCCTTCGATGAAAAACCGCCCTTCTTTTGGGGGCGGGACAAGGCGGACCTGGTGATCAACGAAGACGCCATCGCCTACACCGCGGAATGGCTGGAAAAGAACACCCGCCTGACTGCCCGCACCTACCCCGGGATGGGGCATGCCATGTCCACGGCGGAATTGGTGGATGTCAGCGCATTCCTGCGCCATTACGTCCTCCGCTGAGCCCTTGGCTGCCGCCCGCGAGCCTTGTGGAAAAAACAGTTGCCAGCCAAATTTGTAAGCGCTTACACTTGCCTACGGTCGTGATCGGTCCTGCAGCGGGCGGACAAGGAGGCAATGCCATGTGCGTGTTGTCGACTGGCTCCTCCGCCGGCTGCCCCGGCTGGGCCGCCCGTCCGCAGACTGAAAGGACATCGCACCGCCGATGACACAGCAATCCTCAACCCACGCCGCGGTTTGGACCGCGGCCGCGGGGATCCTGTTCGACCTTGACGGCGTGCTGACCCCCACGGCCGCCGTGCATGAGCGCGCCTGGCAGGAACTGTTCGAGGGTTACCTGGCCGCCGCCCATCCGGAGGTCCGCGGTTACAGCGAGAGTGACTACTTCGACCACATCGACGGCAAGCCGCGGTTCGACGGGGTGCGGGATTTCCTGGCATCGCGCGGGCTTAAGCTGCCGGAGGGCCCGCTGGACGACGACCCGGCCAACGATACTGTCCATGGCCTCGGGAACCGGAAGAACCGGATCTTCAATGACATCGTGGGCGCCGGCGTCGAACCCTTCGAGGGCTCGGTGCGTTTCCTCGAAGCCGCCCTCGACCGCGGACTCAAGGTCGCCGTCGTCTCTTCCTCCCGGAACGCCCCCGCGGTCCTGGCCGCAGCCGGGCTCAGCCGCTACTTCCCCATCGTGGTGGACGGCACGGTGGCCGCCGAACGGGGCCTGCCGGGCAAGCCCAGCCCCGCCACCTACGACTACGCGGCGCAACTGCTGGACCTGCCCGGCGAGGAGTGCGTCGTGGTCGAGGACGCCGTGTCGGGCGTGCAAGCCGGCCAGGCGGGATCCTTCCACTCCGTCATCGGTGTTGACCGCGGTGCCGGCCGGCAGGCGCTTCTCGACGCCGGCGCAACCGTGGTGGTCGGCGATCTCCAGGAGCTGATTCCCTAAACCGCTGCCTTTCCCCGGCAGTTTCTTGCAAACGGGACGGCGCCCAGTTCCCCCGGCTGGCCGCCGTCCCCGCCCGACTTAACAACGTATCCCCCTAACTACGCATCCCCATGACCGGCCGAGGCCGGCAGCACAGCAAGGCCAAAGGACCCCAACACCATGGCACTTCTTACCGCGGACCGTGAGCGGTTCCCCGATACCCCCTGGCAGCTCCTCGAAACCCGCCACGAAGCGGGCAACGCCGGAAGCCTGGAGACCCTGTTCGCCCTGGGCAACGGCCATCTCGGCGTCCGCGGCGCGCACTGGGCGGCGGCGGACGCGGAACTGCCGGGCAGCTTCATCAATGGGCTGCACGAGATCTGGGACATCAAGCACGCAGAGAACGCTTTTGGTTTCGCCCGCACGGGGCAGCGCATCCTCTACATCCCGGACGCCAACAACTTCACTGTGGTGGTGGACGGGGAGAACCTCAGCCTGGCCGAATCAGAGGTCCTCGGCTACCGGCGGTCCGTTGACTTCGCCACCGGCATCTACGAATGCCGAATCACCTGGCAGTGCCGGTCGGGTGCCGTCGTGACCACCACCGAGCGGCGGGCGGTCGGCTTCGCGTCCCGCGGCAGCCTGGGCATCTCGCTCGAGGTGGCCACCGACCGGCTGGTGTCGCTGGACGTGACCTCATCGGTGGTCAACCGCCAGGACCAGCCGGTGGAAGACCACTCGGTGCACGATCCGCGGCGCGCCGGCCGCCACGCCGGGCGCGTGCTCCTGCCCCTGCGCATGGATGGCGGCGACGGGTCCCTGCGGATGTCCTGGGAAGCCGCGGAATCCAAGCAGCGGGTCGGCATCGCGGTGGACCACTGGACCTCCGCCGGGCAGCAGCCGTTCGAGACGGTGGTGGACCAGGACGACAGCAGCGTCCGCTACGTCCTGGCAGTAGACGCCGATGAACCGTTCCGGCTGGAAAAAAGCGTCAGCTACGCGGCTGGCCGCGCCGTCCAGGACCCGGACATCGATGCGGCCGAGGTGGCCGAAGCCGGCCTGCGCCCGGTACAGGAAGTCTTCGCCGAGAGCGAGGCGCATTACCGCAGCTACTGGGCCACGTCCGACATCGTGGTGGAGGGTGGCGGCCCCGGGCTGCAGCAGGCCATCCGGTGGAACCTGTTCCAGCTGGCGCAGGCCACCGCCCGCGCCGATGTCGCCGGCATCCCGGCCAAGGGCGTCACCGGTTCGGGCTATGAGGGGCACTACTTCTGGGACCAGGAGGTGTATCTGTTGCCCTACCTCACGTACACGAATCCCGACGGCGCCCGACAGGTCCTGGAATTCCGGCACGGCATGCTTCCCGAAGCCAAGATCCGGGCCAAGGAACTGAGCGTGGACGGCGCCCTCTTCCCGTGGCGCACCATCAACGGCCTCGAAGCCAGCGCCTACTACGCGGCGGGCACCGCACAGTTCCACATCGCCGCCGCCATCGCCTTCGCCACAAACCGGTACCTGTGGGCCACGGGGGATGAGGCGTTCCGCGAGGGCATGGGCGCCGAGCTGCTGATCGAGACCGCCCGGATGTGGATCTCCCTGGGCTTCTTCGGCAAGGACGGGCTCTTCCACATCCACGGCGTGACAGGCCCGGACGAGTACACGGCCGTGGTGAACGACAACCTGTACACGAACGTCATGGCCCGCTTCAACCTGCGCGCCGCCGCCGCGTTGGACCATGCCGGAATCACGCAGGAGGAGCGCCAGCTGTGGGAAGCGGCGGCCAACCGGGTGCAGCTGCCGTTCGATGACCGGATGCAGGTGCACTCGCAGGACAACGACTTCATGACACTGGAGGCCTGGGACTGGACCACACCGCGGTCCAAGTACCCCCTGCTGCTGCATTTCCACCCGCTGGTGATCTACCGGCATCAGGTCCTCAAGCAGGCGGACACCGTCCTGGCCATGTTCCTGCAGTGGCAGGAATTCACGGCGGAGGAAAAGCACCGGGCCTTCGACTTCTACGATCCCATCACCACCGGCGACTCAACCCTGTCGGCCTGCGTGCAGGGGATCATGGCCGCCGAGGTCGGCTACTCCAAGGAAGCGCTGGAGCACTTCACCAACGCCGCGTTCATCGACCTGAACGATACGCACGGCAACACCATCGACGGCGTGCACATAGCCTCCACCGGCGGGGTCTGGAGCTCCCTGGTGTGCGGGTTCGCCGGCATGCGGGACCAGGGTCCGGTCCCGTTCTTCGACCCGCGCCTGCCGGCCGAGTGGGAAGGCCTGGCCTTCCACCTGAAGATCCGCGGACGCCTGCTGCTGGTCCAGCTCACGCCAGGCGCCATCACGCTCACGGTCCAAAGCGGCGAACCACTGGAAGTGGATGTCCGCGGCCGGCGGTTCGTAGTGGGCGCCGAGGCCGTGCGGGTGCCGCTGGAACCCGTGGCGGAACCGGAGCGCACGGTGTTCCCGAGCGGACTCCCGACGGCGAGCATCCCCGTCGTGCGCGGCAACAGCTAATTAACCTTTCCTTCTATCCTGCCAGGAGGGTGCTGGCTTCCTGGCGGGTGGTGCCGGAGTCCTGGATGCCGTCGGCGATGTGGGCGAGTTCGGCGGGGATGTCGCGGCCTTTTTTGCGCAT
>JABFWC010000039.1 GCA_013362385.1 Pseudarthrobacter sp. | reverse complement strand
ATGAGAACTACCTCATGCCCCGCTCCGTGCCGTTCGGGGACATCGTGCGCGGGCTGACACCCTTCTTCGTCAGCCGGCAGGTCATCTGCGGAGCCGGCCGCGTGGGACTAGGGCAGGACAGCGCCATCCCGGGCTTCCAGATCAGCCAGCGGGCGGACTTCTTCGAAGCGGAAGTGGGACTGGAAACCACCATCCGCAGGCCCATCATCAACACCCGCGACGAACCGCATTCCACTGCTGACAAATATCGGCGCCTGCACGTCATCATTGGAGACGCAAACCTCAGCCAGGTCTCCAACTACCTCAAGTTCGGCACCACGGCCCTGGTACTTAGCCTTATCGAGGCAGGACTGGCGCCCAGGATCGAGGTCCATGAACCGGTCACGGCCCTCAAGACCGTGAGCCACGACACGTCCCTCACAGCCAGGCTGAGGCTGGTGGACGGCAGGCGGGTAACAGCCCTCGACCTTCAATGGATGTACCACGAGGCAGCCGCGAAGCTCGCGCAGGACACCGGAGTGGGGGACACGGTCGACGGCGACGGGCATACCCACGAGGTGCTCGAACGCTGGGCCACCGTCCTGACCCAGCTCGACGGCGACCGGGCGGCCGCCGCGTCCTCCGTGGAATGGCTGGCCAAGCTTTCCCTGCTGGAGGGCTACCGGCAGCGCGACGGCCTGGACTGGAGCGACGCCCGGCTGGGTTTGGTAGACCTGCAATGGGCGGACATCAGGCCCGAGAAAGGCCTCTACTACCGGCTCCTGGCCCGCGAACGGATGCAGCGGGTGGTGGACGATTCCGCCATCGCCGCCGCTGTTTCGGAACCGCCTGCAGATACCCGCGCATACTTCCGCGGCAAGTGCATCAGCAGCTTCGGCAAGGACGTTGTTGGGGCAAGCTGGGACTCGGTGATCTTCGACGTTCCCGGTTACGGCCGGCTCCAGCGGGTGCCTACCCGCGAGCCGTTGAGGGGAACGAAAGCCCTGACCGGAGCGTTGTTCGAGCGCTACCGGGAAGCGGGCCCGTTCCTCGGTGAGCTGCTGGGACACAATACCGCTCCGCCTGCGGCGTAAACCGCGCCGGACCGCCCATCCCGTGGCAGGATGGGCATATCAGGGGATCCGCCGGATCCACTGGAAGTAACAGGGAGGGATACCAATGGCAGGCCAGGAGCAGCAGCAGCCGCAGTCACGTGACAGCCAGGTCGACGACGACATTCCCGAGGCACCCCCGGCGCCGCCCGAGGCGCAGGCCTCGGCTTCGACCGAAGGCGTGGACGACCTGCTCGACGAAATCGACGGCGTCCTTGAATCCAACGCCGAGGAGTTCGTCCGGGCATTCGTTCAAAAGGGCGGCCAGTAACCCGGACCGCAAGGTGGCGGAAGCCGCGGACGGCCGGGATCTGTACCGACGTTGAAGTATTACGTTCAAGGAGTGCATGAGTGCAGGAATCAACCGCCAACCAGGTAGCCGCCAACGCCACCTCATCCTTTACCGAACACCTGCAACGGGACCGGCCTGAGCTTCTGCCCTTCAACCGGTCCCTCCAGGGTGGCGCCTCAGCTGCCGCCCCGGTGCAGGTTCCGCACGCCACCACCATCGTCGCCATGGCATACGACGGCGGAGTGCTGATGGCCGGGGACCGGCGGGCCACCATGGGGAACGTCATCGCCAGCAGGCACATCGAGAAGGTCTTTCCCGCAGACCGCTTCTCGGTGCTGGGCATTGCCGGTACGGCCGGCATAGCCATCGACCTGACCAGGCTGTTCCAGGTTGAACTTGAGCATTACGAGAAAATCGAAGGAACCCAGCTGAGCCTCGAAGGCAAGGCCAACCGGCTGGGCGCCATGATCCGGGGAAACCTTCCGCTGGCCCTGCAGGGCCTCGCGGTGGTCCCGCTCTTCGCGGGGTTCGACACCAGCGCCGGTGTCGGCAGGCTCTTTTCCTACGACGTCACCGGCGGCCGGTACGAGGAACACGAACACCACACGGTCGGATCCGGCTCTGTCTTCGCCAGGGGAGCCTTGAAGAAGCTCTGGCGTCCCAACCTCTCCGCCGCGGAAGCATTATCCGTCGCGGTCGAAGCCCTGTACGACGCCGCGGACGACGACTCCGCCACCGGCGGACCCGACACCGTACGGCAGCTGTGGCCGGTCGTCTTCACGGTGGACAGCGGCGGGGCACGGCGGGTACCCGAGGCCGAACTGGCAGCTGCGTCAAGGAACGTCATCGAAGCCCGCACCATCGCCGGACGGGAGGCCTGAGATGACCCAGCAGTTCTACGTCTCGCCCGAACAGCTAATGAAGGACCGCGCGGATTTCGAGCGGAAGGGCATCGCCCGCGGCAGGTCTGTCGTGGTCATCAGCTGCGCCGACGGCATCGCCCTAGTGGCCGAAAACCCCTCGCCCTCGCTGCACAAGATCGGTGAGATCTACGACAAAATCGCTTTCGCCGCCGTCGGCAAATACAACGAATTCGAAAGCCTGCGCCAGGCAGGGGTGCGCTACGCGGACGTCCGCGGGTACTCCTACGACCGGGAGGACGTGACCGCCCGCGGTCTCGCCAGTGTTTATGCCCAGAGCCTCGGCGCTGTTTTCACGGCAGAGCAGAAACCGTTTGAAGTGGAACTGGCAGTTGCCGAAGTCGGCCCCTCCCAGGCGGAGGACCACCTGTACCGGCTCACCTTTGACGGGTCCATCGCCGATGAACACAGTTTCGTGGTGATGGGCGGGCAGGCCGAGAAGGTGTCCTCGGCCATCGAGGCAGGATGGCAGGCAGCGCTGGGCTTTGCCGACGCCGTCCGGCTGGCGCTAAAGGGGTTGACGCCTGCGCAGGAGGGCGACCAACCGGCCGCACCGCTGCCGGCAAGCGCGCTCGAGGTGGCGGTTCTGGACAGGCTTTCGGAAGGCTCACGCGGCTCCCGGCGCGCCTTCCGCAGGCTGAACGCGGCGGACATCACTGCACTGCTGGCCTAGGAGGACCAATGGACAAGAGAATCTTCGGCATCGAAACCGAATTCGGGATCTCGTACTCGAGCCCGGACTCGCGGCCCCTTGCGCCGGAAGAGGTGGCCCGTTACCTCTTCCGCAAGGTTGTCAGCTGGGGGCGCTCGTCCAATGTCTTCCTCACCAACGGCTCCCGGCTGTACCTGGACGTGGGCTCCCATCCCGAATACGCCACCGCCGAATGCGACGACCTCGCCCAGCTGATCGCCCACGACCGTGCCGGCGAGCTCATCCTTGACGACCTCGTGGATGAGGCCCAGGCACGCCTCGCCGCGGAGGGCTTCAACGGCACCGTCTACCTGTTCAAGAACAACACCGACTCCGCCGGCAACTCCTACGGCAGCCACGAGAACTACCTGATCCCCAGGCGGGGCGAGTTCTCCCGGCTGGCCGAGATCCTCATCCCGTTCCTGGTCACCCGCCAGCTCATTGCCGGGGCCGGGAAGATCCTGAAGACCCCGCACGGGGCCACTTACGCCTTCTCCCAGCGTGCCGACCACATCTGGGAGGGTGTCTCCTCCGCCACCACACGGTCGCGCCCGATCATCAACACCAGGGACGAGCCGCACGCCGACGCCGAGTTCTACCGCCGGCTGCACGTCATCGTGGGTGACTCGAACATGTCCGAGGCCACAGCCCTGATGAAGATCGGCACCGTTGACCTGGTGCTGCGCATGATCGAGGCCGGCGTGATCATGCGGGACATGCGGATGGAGAACCCGATCCGCAGCATCCGGGAAATCTCGCACGACCTCAGCGGCCGTGCACTGGTCCGCCTGGCCAACGGCCGGCAGCTGACCGCACTGGAAATCCAGCAGGAATACCTGACCAAGGTGACGTCGTTCGTCCAGGAGCACGGGGCGCACAATCCGCACGTCCCGCTGATCCTCGACCTCTGGGAACGCACGCTTCATGCGATCGAAAGTGGCGACTCCAGGGGCATCGACACCGAGATCGACTGGGCCATCAAGAAGAAGCTCATGGACAATTACCGGGAGCGGCACGGCCTGAACCTGGACGCGCCACGCATCGCCCAGCTCGACTTGACCTACCATGACATCTCCCGCAGCCGGGGCCTTTTCTACCTGCTGCAGTCACGCGGAGCAGTGCGCCGCATCGTGGACGACACCGTCATCAAGGGCGCGGTGGACGCGCCGCCGCAGACCACCCGCGCGAAACTGCGCGGCGACTTCGTCCGCCGCGCACAGGAACTCGGCCGTGACTACACCGTGGACTGGGTACACCTGAAGCTCAACGACCGGGCACACCAGACCATCCTCTGCAAGGACCCGTTCCGCAGCGTTGATGAGCGCGTGGATGCGCTCCTTGACTCCATGGGCTGAGGGACTCCGGGCTGGCGTCCAGCTTCAGGGTCTATTCTGGATAGGGTCCTTTTAAGGAGGACCTGCCACGACGCTGTCCGCTGCCCGGCGGAGGCGTCGCATCCACCCTGCCCCAACGAAAGTTTCTTACGTGCGCCGACTACTAGCAATCCTTCTTCCCGGCCTGCTGCTGCTCACCGCCTGTGGAGGCCAA
>JABFWC010000191.1 GCA_013362385.1 Pseudarthrobacter sp. | reverse complement strand
GGCGACCGCTCCCGCCTACCTGAATGCCCTGGCCGGCAAGGGTGTCCACGTCGTCACCGTGAACGACTACCTAGCCGAATACCAGTCCGAACTCATGGGCCGCGTGTACCGTTTCCTCGGCCTGACCAGCGGGGTCATCCTGGCCAACCAGGACCCGGCAGTGCGCCGCCAGCAGTACGCGGCCGACATCACCTACGGGACCAACAACGAGTTCGGTTTCGACTACCTTCGCGACAACATGGCCTGGGACCGCAACGAGCTGGTCCAGCGCGGCCACCACTTCGCCATCGTCGACGAGGTGGACTCCATCCTGATCGATGAAGCACGTACACCGCTGATCATTTCCGGGCCGGCACAGGGGGACACCAACCGCTGGTACAGCGAATTCGCCAAGGTGGTGCTCCGGCTGCAGCCGGAGAAGGACTACGAGGTCGACGAAAAGAAGCGCACCGTGGGCGTGCTGGAGAGCGGCATCGAGAAGGTGGAGGATTACCTCGGCATCTCGAACCTGTACGAGTCCGCCAACACGCCGCTGATCGGCTTCCTCAACAACGCCATCAAGGCCAAGGAACTGTTTAAGCGGGACAAGGACTACGTCATCCTCGATGGCGAAGTCCTGATCGTTGACGAGCACACCGGGCGCATCCTGGCCGGCCGACGGTACAACGAGGGCATGCACCAGGCGATCGAGGCCAAGGAAGGCGTCGAGATCAAGGCCGAAAACCAGACGCTCGCCACCATCACGCTGCAGAACTACTTCCGCATGTACGGCAAGCTTTCGGGCATGACCGGTACCGCCGAGACCGAGGCGGCCGAGTTCATGAGCACCTACAAGCTGGGCGTGGTGGCGATTCCCACCAACCGCGACATGCAGCGGGTCGACCAGCCGGACCTGGTCTTCAAGAACGAGGTAGTCAAGTTCGACGCCGTCGTGCGGGACATCGCCGAGCGGCACGAAAAGGGCCAGCCGGTCCTCGTGGGCACCACCAGCGTGGAAAAGAGCGAATACCTGTCCAAGCTCCTCGCCAAAGAGGGCATCCGGCATGAGGTGCTGAACGCCAAGAACCACGCCCGGGAAGCGGCAATCGTCGCCCAGGCCGGGCGGAAGGGCGCCGTCACCGTGGCCACGAACATGGCCGGCCGTGGTACCGACATCATGCTCGGCGGCAACGCCGAGTTCACCGCCGTCGCCGAGCTTGCCAAGCGGGGGCTGGACCCCGAGGACAACTCCGAGGAATACGAGGCGGCCTGGCCCGCGGCGCTCGAAGCTGCCAAGCAGGCGGTCAAGGATGAACACGAGGAAGTCCTGGACCTCGGAGGGCTCTACGTCCTGGGCACCGAGCGCCACGAGTCACGCCGCATCGACAACCAGCTCCGTGGCCGGTCCGGCCGGCAGGGCGACCCCGGCGAGTCCCGCTTCTACCTCTCCCTGCGTGACGATCTCATGCGGCTCTTCAATTCGGGTGCCGCAGAGCGCCTGATGAACAGTTCCATCCCGGACGAAGTCCCCCTGGAATCCAAGCTCGTGTCCCGCGCCATCGCCTCCGCGCAGGGCCAGGTTGAGGGCCGGAACGCAGAGCAGCGCAAGAACGTCCTGAAGTACGACGACGTCCTGAACCGCCAGCGTGAGGCCATCTACAGCGACCGCCGCCGGATCCTGGAAGGCGACGACCTGCACGAGAAGGTCCAGTTCTTCGTCGAGGACACCATCACGGCCCTGATCGATGTGGCGACGGCAGAAGGCAACGGCGATGACTGGGACTTCCATCAGCTCTGGACGAACCTCAAGACGCTCTACCCCGTCAGCGTCACCGCCGAAGACATCATCGACGAAGCCGGCGGCAAATCCAGGGTGACCGTGGAAATGCTGAAGGAAGAACTGCTCTCCGACGCCCGCCTGGTCTACCAGGCGCGCGAGGAGGCTATCGGCTCGGAGAGCATGCGGGAGCTCGAACGCCGGGTGGTCCTCTCGGTCATAGGCCGAAAATGGCAGGAGCACCTCTACGAGATGGATTACCTCAAGGAGGGAATCGGCCTGCGCGCCATGGCACAGCGCGACCCGCTGGTGGAATACCAGCGCGAGGGATTCGCCATGTTCCAGAGCATGATGGAGGCCATTCGCGAGGAAAGCGTCGGATTCCTCTTCAACCTGGAGGTGGAAGTGACCCCGGCCCAGGATGTGGTGGTACAGGACGCCGCCGGCGGCCACACTGAGCACGTGGAACCGCAGGTGCGCGCAGCAGGCCTGGAGGCACCGGACAAGCCGGCCCAGCTGCAGTACACCGCTCCCAGCGAAAGCGGCGGAACCCAGACCCGGGTGGAGACCCGTTCCGGCGGACGGTCCGGCAATCCGGCCAAGGCGGCGGCGCAGGATGCTGCCCGGCGATCTGCGAAGAAGAAGAAGCGCTAGTTCGCGGCCGCTGCCGGCGGCGAGTACGGGGCAGGGGCATGGTGTCCCTGCCCTGTTTTACGTTTTGCACAATGCCTAGCCGATGACAAGTTCAACCACACGCCAGACGTGTTTGCTCCGCTCAAGCCGCACGGCAACTGCACGGGCGCGGACATCATCCACCACGACTGCACTGGCTTCGTAAATTCCGCCCGCCACTTCGCACACCCTGACGGATCTGACAACGGAGTTCCGGTGGAGGCGGGCCAAGGCGGGGTTGCCCGTCCGGGTGATCTCACGACGGATTAGTGCTGCACGGTGCTGCAGCGCAGCCAGGCAACGCGGGTCGAGCCGCCGGGCGAGTTGATGGACAGGGCGGATCCCGGCCAGCACTTCCATCGCTGCTTGAACGGTGCCGCGCGTGATGGCGCGGACTTCGGCGGTTTCACTGACGGGCCGCAGTGGAGCGGTGCCTGCCGGGCGGACCGTGCCGGGGGACACCGGGGTACGGCCTGCGGGGCGGGCCGGCGTGGCCGCCTTCCCGTCTTCATTCCCGGTCTTTGGGTCCGGCACGGCGCGGACGGGTATTACTGCAGTCATTGGTTTCCCCTTTATTGGTCGGCCGGCCCGGATGGCGCGGCTGCGTTTACGCCGGCGCCGGTGCAACGAGAACTTGGCCGGGAAGTAATACGTCCGGGCTGGGCCCGATCAGCCCCCGGTTCGCCTCATACCACCGGGGCCATTCGAGGGCTATCTGAACGTCTGATGCCTCCGGCCCGAGATGCGCGGCAACGATGTCCCACAACGTGTCCCCTGCCAGTACCGTCACTGTCGCCGCCGGAACGCGGGACCCGGCGCCGGGGTCGGGCCGGGTCTGCTGTGCCGCCAGCGGACCCGGTTCCACCGCAAGGGTTACCGGCTGCCACCCGGGGGTAAGCAGGGACGCGGGCGCCTGCGCCCCGGTATCCACGGCCGCCCCCTCCGTTGACGCACTTCCGCTGCCAGGAACCCGGCCCGGCCCGGAGGCGGGGACCGGTTGGTGCATGCTGCCTGCTTGGCCGTGCTCAGCCGGGGGAACAGTCGCCGGATCCGAAGGAGCTGCCGAGGACTGCACCGCCGTTGGAGCCCACTCCGGACCGGGAATGGTGACAGCCGCATGTGCCGCCACTCCCGAGCCACGCTGAAGTGACAGTGCGGCAATGGCCAGCCGCTGCATGAAGACCGGAGAGAGCCGGCGTGCCGCCTCCGCAGCCCGTCGATGTCCGCGGTGCTCCAGCAGAATGCCTGCTGCTGCCGACATCAGTGAGGTGATCCACCAAAGCAGCAGCGCGGCACCCGAAGCTGCCGCCGCGAGACCCAGGAGGGCGTCCACGGATGGCTCCTGGTGCCGGCTCGCCGACACGGCCCACTGGTCCAGCAGTCCCCTTCCAAGAAGGGAGAGGGCAACCCCCAGGACCAAAAGGGCGAGTGCGGTCGTGGTGTCTGCCAAGCCCGGCTTGGTCGCCACATCATCTCCAATCTGTTAGTGCAGTTTGATGCAGTTTGGACTTGTTTGAATCAGTTTGAACCGGAATGTCGGTTTTTGTCCATACGTTGGAGGGAAATGCCTTCGGCGTTGACCCGGCGTCGACAGGCCCTCTACGCTGGCCGAATGCGCTGGGATGCCCTGTTCGATGACATGGAAAGCCAGTTCGCGGAAGCGGACCGGCTGGCCTTGGAAGCCGAGATCAATGAGCGGAGCCGGGCCGAGCTGGTCACCGTGGCCCTTGAGGACCGGCTGCGGGCGGCCTTGGGCCTCAGGATCGGGGTCCACCTTAGCTGCGGTGAATCCGTGCAGGGCGAAGTGATGCATGTGGGAGCCGATGCCCTGCTGCTAAACGATGACCAGCACCAGGTACTCGTCCCCTTTGCGGCTGCAGCCCGATACGTTGGCCTGGGCAGGCATGCCAATGCCGGGGCGCCCCCTGTCCGCCGCGCAATAGGGCTTGCGCATTCCTTGCGTTGCCTGGCCCGGGACCGTGCAGACTTGTCGGTTACTTTGGGCGGAGGAGCCGGAACGGTGAGGCTGTCCGGGGTGATCGACCGTGTGGGCAAGGACTACATTGATCTGGCGTCAGTGAGCGTGGGCGAGGCGCGCCGCCACCACAACGTCGGCCAGGTCTCGACC
>JABFWC010000227.1 GCA_013362385.1 Pseudarthrobacter sp. | reverse complement strand
GATCGAAAAGATCTCTGACCTGCTGCCCGGCATGATCCTGGAAGGGACGGTCACGAACGTGGCGGCGTTCGGCGCGTTCGTGGACGTGGGAGTCCATCAGGACGGCCTGGTCCACGTCTCTGCCCTGGCCAACCGCTTCGTCTCTGACCCGCGCGAGGTGGTGAAGTCCGGGCAGGTCGTCCGTGTGAAGGTGCTCGAAGCGGACCCCGAGCGGAAGCGTATTTCCCTCACGCTGAGGCTCGACGACGAACCGTCCGGCGGCGGGTCAGGTTCCGGGCGGCGCGGCGCGGGAGGGCCCGACGCCGGCAAGCCCCGAAAGGCTGACCGGGGCACGTCTGACCGGGGCACGCCTGACCGCGGCACTGACCAGCGGAACGCCGGCTCCCGGACCGGCGCTGTCCGTCGGCAGGCCCCGGCACCGCAAGCGGTCAACACCGCGATGGCCGAGGCGCTGCGCAAGGCGGGACTGGGCAAGTAAGCCGCCGGGCTTTCGGCAGTGTCGACTTTTCTGCAAAGGTGGGGTCATGACCTATTTCCTCGAGTACACCGTTCCTGCCGCACCCGGCGATTCCGAGTTCGAGTTCCCGCACGATGAGATCAACGCCGGCACCACCGTCCCGCTGACCCAAACGGGCGCCGAGGTAGTCCATACCCCCGACCTGCCGGCCCGCACGGGCATCATCGGCGCTACCGTCCCTGAAGCGAAACTCGAGGCCGAGCAGCTAATCACCCACAGCCGGGCCTCTGAGGCAGCGCTGTATTTCGACCCCTCCAACTCCCTCCAAGCGGGTGTGGGAACGCTTGTAGCCACCTTCAGCGAAGGCCGCGGCTGGCAGGACGCCTAGGCTCCTCCGCCTTCGCGCTGGCCGGGGCCGGGCAGCAGCCTCGGCCGGCCGAACCGGGTCCGCACACCGGGAGAGTAGAGGACCGACTCCGGCGGCCCCTTGACGCTGATCCCGGCAGCGGCGACCAGTCCATCCTCCAAATGGCGCAGCCGGGCCGCGCGCAGCGGCCACGGCTTGTGCGTGTTGGGGATGTAAATGCTGCGTCCCCGGAAGGTCCCGTGCATGCCAAACCTGGCCGTGAGAAAGATCGATAGTGGGTCCTCGGCGGCGGCATCCGTTTGGGGCACGGCCGCAAAGTTGCTGCCGGCCCCCTGCCTAAAACGCCGAACAGAGTAACCAACGGCACCGGCGGCGGGCCGGGAGGTGAAGCGGCGGATCCGCGACCACACGTAGGGGACCCCGGCTGCCCGCGCCGCCAGGACGACGGGAAGCCGGTCGGCGTCGAGGCTCAGGAAAACCACGCCCCTGGTTCCGTCGGGTTGCCGCGAGTAGAGGCGCACGTTGACCTCATTGAAGCTGCCCAGATACGGAATGCCCGGGCCGCGTCCGAGTCCGGCCTTCTCCATGCGGAAACCGATCAGCCCCACCCACGAACTGCCGTCGAAGAGGTCGGGTTGCACCCCGGGCGGCATGAACCGGGCGGTTGCATGTTCCGGGATGCGCCAGTGCAGGAAGACGGCCTCTGCCCAGCGCTGGTCCATGATGGCGGGCGGCGGCAATTCGGGCGGGTCGGGCCAGAGGAAAGCGGCAGTCGAGCGTTGATTCATTTGCTCCCCTGTCCACCCACGGCACCAAACGGGATATTTCCCCCAATGTACCTAACCCGGGATGCCGATGGAGCACCGTAATCCCCACGTATTAGGCGAAATCAAAACAGAGTACCCATTACTGGTGCCTGTTCCGGCGGCCCGCTCGTATGCTCTTGCCACGGACATGAATCTCAAAGCTCCACTGGTCGGGGGTTTGCATCCCTCTTGAGGCGCCGGCCTATCGATGGCCGGGATCGTGGAAAGACCTGGTCCGATCAGAGCCGACGGGTGCCCTCAACGGTGCGGGCCGCCCAATGGCAATCGTCCTTATTGCGCCATGAAGTGGTGAGGCTTTTGTCGATTTCCACCCAGCCCCCAATTTCGATTTCCAAACCCGCGGCGGTGCCGCAATGAGCGTCCATAAGCGTCGTAATTCCTACCCTGAACGAAGCCCAAAACAAACCCTGGGTCCTCCGGCGGATGCCGTTATACGTCGACGAGGTCGTGATTATCGACGGCCGTTCAATTGACAATACCGTCGGGGTGGCCCGCGCCATCCGCAGCGATATCGTGGTCGTGGACGAACAGCGCAAGGGCAAAGGTGTCGCGTTGCGTTTAGGTTTCGCCGCGGCAACCGGCGACATCATCGTCATGCTGGACGCCGACGGCAGCATGGACCCCCAGGAAATTGGCTGGTTCGTTTCCCCGCTCCAGCATGATTACGACTTCGTCAAAGGTTCCCGCTACGTCACGGGTGGAGGGTCCGAGGACCTGACCTGGCTCCGGCGGACAGGGAACCGGGCGCTGACCGGCCTGGCCAACACGGTCCTGCACAGCAATTACTCCGACCTTGCTACGGCTACATCGCCTTCCGGAGGGAATGCCTGGAAGTCCTGCAGCTCGAGTCCGACGGATTCGAGATCGAGACGGAACTGATCGTCCGGGCCGCGAAGGCGGGCCTCCGCATCGCGGAGGTTCCCAGCCTGGAACTGGACCGGATCTCCGGTGCATCGAACCTCCAGACTTTCCGGGACGGCTGGCGGGTGCTGGAGACGATGGCGCATGACTTCTTCTTCTGGGAGGCGCCCACTGCCGGGGCACGTCCGGAGGCGCTGCGGCGGGTGAAGTATGCCTACGCCAAGGTGAGCTTCCCGCGTACGCCCACCGATCCCACAAGCGTCCTGTCCGTGATCAGCGGTCCCTGACATGGCCCCCGATCCTTCGCCGAGTGTCACTGTCATCGTCTGCGCCTACACCTCCGAACGCTGGGGCTGGCTGCTGGACGTCCTCGAGTCCCTCCGAGCCCAGACTCTGCCTCCCAAGGAAGTCCTGGTGGTCATTGACCACAACGAGGAACTCTTCGACCTGCTGACCGAGACGGTCGATGACGTCACCATCGTCAGGAACACCGGCCCGCGCGGGCTCTCCGGGGCCCGCAACACCGGCGTAGGCCTGGAGGACTCGGACGTAGTCGCCTTCCTCGCTGACGATGCCGCGGCGGCGCCGGACTGGCTTGAACGCATCATGGCCCTCTACAACGATCCCGAAGTGCTGGCCGTCGCCGGGCGGGTGGAACCTGTGTGGGAGGCGGCCCGGCCCGGCTACTTCGCCGAGGAGCTCGACTGGATCGTCGGCTGCAGCCACCGGGGCCTGCCACGGGTTGCCTCCGAGGTCAGGAACGTGATCGGTGCCAACATGTCCTTCCGGCTGGACGTCGTGCGGCAGGTCGGCGGCTTCAACCTCGCCCTGGGACGTCGCGGCGCCATCCCGTTGGGCTGCGAGGAAACCGAAATATGCATCCGGGCGAAGATGGGTTCCCCCGGGTCCCGCATCGTCTACGAACCCGCGGCGCTGGTGCGGCACCATGTCCCGGCAAACAGGGGAACCGTCCGATACATGCTCGCGAGGTCGTGGTCCGAAGGGATCTCCAAGGCACAGGTCAGCCACATCGTTGGGCACAAACGGGCCCTGGGCCCGGAGCGCCGCTACGTCCGCAATATCCTGACCCGGGCTTTCATCACGGGCCTAGCCGACTGGAGCCGTGGCGATCCCTCTGGAATCAGCCGTGCTGCCTCGTTGGTGGCGGTGGTGGCCTGCACGTCGGCTGGCTACCTTCGGGGACGGCAGCTGGCCCGCGTGCCCGGCCGCCCCTTGAACCAGCCGGTACTGGCCGGAGTCAGTCCCTGGCGGGAAGTGAAGTGAACGGGCCCGCCCGGCGCCCGCGGCCGCAACGCCCCGGCTGACCAGAGAGATACCGTCCAGCAGCAAAGTCCACCGACCAACACCACCCAGACAGGGGACCGACCCATGCGCACCCGGCAGACCAAGGCACCGCACTTTGACATCCACGGCCGCGTCATGATCCGCGTCGACGCGAAGGCGCCGGCCGCAGCCCAACTCCAGAGCATGCTGGCATGCTTCGCCACCGATACCGAACGGCCCGCCGACATCGTCGTCGACGACCGGCCGGAACCCATGCCGGATGCCGGCCTGGTGGAACATGAACTGGCCTACACGGCGAACAGCGGCGCTTCCAGGCCGACAGGGTGCAGATCGTGCGGGACACGGACCAGTGGCGCATCCATGGTCCGGGGGAGCTGCTCACCTCCGTGGTCCCAGTCCTCGATGCGGCCATGGTAGCCAAGGGCGCCGGCATGATCCACGCTGCCACCATGGCGTACCGGGGCCATGCGATCGCGCTACCGGCCGCCGGCGGAACCGGGAAGACGAGCACCGTCGCCAAGCTGATGCGCAGGCACGGGTGGTCCTTCATGGGCGATGACTGGGCCTTCCTCGCCGAGGACGCCACGTTGCTCGGATACGCCAAGCCCATGTTCATCAAGCCCCACCACAGGGCGATCTACCCGCACCTGTTCGCGGGTGTCCGTAAACCCCTCGTCCCGTCGCAGCTGTCGAACAGCGTCAGCAGGCTCACTACCCTGGTGCACCCCTACGTCATCCGTTATCCGCGCCTGGCGGATTTCTCCCGGCGGTGGTCACCCGAACACCGCATGGTCACCCCGGCTACGGCGTTCCCGGGGCGGGAGGTCACTACTTCGGCGCCGCTCGCAGCCGCCATCTACGTCGAGCGATACGAAGGCGCCAGGTTCCGGCTGGTCGAACGGACCAGCGAGTGGATGGTGGACCGCATGCTCGGCAACTTCCACATCGAGATGGCGGGCTTCTCCCAGCGGGTCGTCACCGGCCTGGCCGCAACGTCGGTCGTCCCCTGGCGTGAACACTTCACAGCCAAGGGGATCGTCCTCAGCAAGGCACTCGACGGCCGGCCCTGCCACCTGCTGCAGGTCCCCTCCGCGTACACGGCGGATGAGGCATCGGACGACATCGTCCGCTACCTGGAGCAGCTGCTGCCGTCGGTCCTGGACCAGCAGGCCTGAGGCGGGCGGGACACCGTGGGACCCAGCCCAGCCGACGTCACCGCCGTCGTCCCGGCCCGCAATGCCGAGAGCATGCTCCCGCGCTGCCTCGAGGCCCTGCGCCAGTCCGGTGCCGCCGAGATCATCGTCGTGGACGGCTTGTCCACCGACGCCACCGTCGACATCGCCCGCGCGGCCGGTGCACGCGTCCTCAGTGACGAGGGCAGGGGCCTGCCATGGGCCCGCACCCTCGGCGTGCGCAGCAGCAACACCCCGTGGGTCCTGCTCGTGGACACCGACGTCGTGTTCCGGCCCAACGGTGTCGCCGACCTGCTCACTGAACTGGTGGAGGGCGACTACGACGCCCTCCAGGCAGGCCTCGAGAGCGTCGGCGGGCCGGGCTACTGGGGGCAGGCAGTGGCACACCACCACCGCACAGGCCGAAGCAGGAACTGGTTCGGCCTGGTGGCGACAATCGTGGACCGGGAACTGATGCTCGGCATGGGATTCGATGATTCGTTCAAATCCGGCGAGGACATCGAACTGCGCTGGCGGATGCGGCAGTCAGGACTGCGAACAGCGGTATCAAGCCGGGTCTTCGTTGAACACCGTTTCGCCGCCGACGACTTCAACTTCGCGCTCGACCAGTTCCTCATGGACGGAACGGGGCTGGGCCGGATGATCCGCAAGCACGGCTGGCGGGGCGCGAGGCTGGCCCTGCTGCCCGCCGCTGCGGCAGTCCGCGGCAGCGCCCTAAGCCTTGCCGCAGGCCAGCCCCGCTGGCTGAGGTATTACCTCGCCTTTTGCTGGTACAACTACTCCGGCCTGGCCAGGGGCCTCGCGTCGTGATGGCCGTGCGCGGGACCCCTGTGACGGACCCCTCGGGCGTCCGGCACAGCGCCCTGCGCAGCTCACTCGGCCTGGTCTTGGCCAAGGCCGCCCAGACGGGGGGCCGGTTTCGCCTTCTGGATCGTGGCGGCACGCGCGACGTCCGACCGGGAAGTTGGGCTCACTACCGCCGCGGTGTCCGCCGTCATGATCTGCACGCAGCTCGCGGTGCTGGGCGCCGGCTCCGCAGTAATCGTCTCGGTCGGGCGCGGCGAACCGCCCGCACGGGTGCTCGACGCGGCCTTCGCTACGGTGGGGATAGCAGGCACCGTCCTGGGCGGCGGCTACCTGGTACTGCAGGCAGCCGTGGCACCTGACACGGCATCGGCCTCGGTTCTGTTCTGGCTGACGTTCCTCGTCGCTGCCGTGACGGGAACGATGGTCATCGTGCTGGACCAGGCCCTCGTCGCCCTGGGACGCGGCGCCACCGCGACGGCCAGGTACACGGTAGGCGGCGCGGTTTCACTCGCGGCCGCGGGGCTCGTGGCCTGGCTGGCCCACGGGGCGGCCGCCGACGTGCTGATGGCCTGCTGGGCCCTGGGCTCGGGCGTAGCCTGTGTCATCGGTGCCAGCCAGCTGCGGCGACTGGTGGGCTACCGGCCGCGGCCGTCCCTGCGCTCAATGCGCGACCGCCCGGTGCTGGCCGTAGGCATCCCGAACCAGATCCTCACCCTCACGGAGCGCGCCCCCGGGCTGGTGCTGCCGCTCCTGCTCGCCCATACGGTGGCTCCCGAGGCTGCTGCCTACTGGTATCCGGCGTGGATGATGGCGTGGGCCGCCTACACGGCACCGGTGCTCATGGGGATCGTCCAGTTTTCCGAGGGTGTCCGCGAGCCGGAACGCCTGGCATCGACCACGTGGGCAAGCCTGCGGTGGTCGCTCGCCGTCGGAGGCCTCGCCGCCGCCGTCCTTGTGCTGCTCGCCCGCCCGCTGCTCACCCTGCTCGGCGATCGGTACGCCGACTCATCCGCCGGTGCCCTGCAGCTTCTGGCGGCCGGGCTGGTGCCCTACGCGGTGCTGCAGGCCTACAACGCCGTGTGCCGGGCCCGCGGCCGTTATGCGGAACCCATCGCCGCAGGAGTGACGCTCGGAGTCGCCCTCTGCACCGCGGCCCTGTTGGCCGCGGAGCGGGGTGCCACCAACATGGCCCTCGCGTGGCTCGTGGTGCTTACCATCGGGGCCACGGCGGTCGGTCTTCGGCTGCTTGCGGTCCTCCGCCGGATCAAAGTGGAGGCGTGATGATCAGCGTGGCCGAAGCGACCAGCCGCACCAAGGGGCGCATCAAGTCCCGCGACGTTCTGTGCGCGCTGGCAGGAGCCGCGGCGCTGGCGCTCGCCGCCTGGGCCGCCTCGACAGTGGCCGTGCCCATTGAGAATGACCTCGGGCTCGTTGCCGTGCTGCCCTACCCGTTCTGGGCGGGTGTCGTCCTCCTGAACGTCGCCTTCGTCGCAGCGCTGCGCGGGGATGCTGCCGGACCTGCCAGCCGCCCGGTGATGATATGGCTTCTCGCAGTGCTCGTGCTCATGCTGTTCGGGACGGCAATCTTCGTTACCGGCGTGCCCCGGGGCGAGGTTGCGTTCCGCCACCTCGGCATCGCCGACGCCCTCGCAAGCACCCAGGACATCAACCCGCACATCGACGCCTACTTCAACTGGCCGGGTTTCTTCGCCCTCCTTGCGACCCTGCACCGGGCAACCGGGCTGGATCCGGTGACCGTGGCTCTATGGGCGCCCGTGGTGGACATGGGGCTGTGGCTCACGGCGCTCGGGGTGCTGACACGGCACCTGACCACCAACCCGCGCCGGCGCTGGCTGGTGCTCTGGATTTTCTGCCTCGGAAACTGGCAGGACCAGGACTACCTGTCACCCCAGGCCTTCGGACTCTTCCTCTACCTCGTCGTGGTTGCGCTGGTGCTCGGCCCGCTGGGCGCGCATGTTCCGCAGTTCCGCGGCTTCAAACGTGTGGAGCTCGCTGCGTGGTGGCGGGGCCGTACACCTGCCGAGGCACAGCCGGGGCGCCGGCTGAGCGCACTGGTGGTAACGCTCCTGCTGGTCGTCGTCATCAGCGCCAGCCACCAGCTGACGCCATTCATGGTGCTTATCGCCATCACGGCGCTGACCCTATGTGGGCGCGTGTGGCCCAGCCGGCTGCCCCTCATTGCCGGCGTCGTGCTGGCGCTCTGGCTCGCCTACCCCGCGAGCGCCTACCTCGACGGCCATCCGCCGCTCGCCGACGCCGGGCTGCAGGCCGCGACGCAGGCGAACATCGTCGACCGGGTCAACGGTACCCCGGGCCACCTGCTGGTGGTGCAGGTGCGGATTCTCCTCACCCTCGTGCTGTGGGTGCTCGCCCTGGCAGGTGCCGTGTGGGACTGGCGCAAGAAGCGCCTGGACATCAGGGTGGTACTCCTCGCCGTCACCCCGCTGCTGCTCTTTCCCACACAGTCGTATGGCGGGGAGATGCTGATCCGCGTCTCGCTGTTCGCGCTGCCCTTCATCGCCATGCAGGCGTCCTCGGTCCTGCTCCCTGCACACGTCGGCACCCGTCCCTCCTTCCTCGCAGCGGGGGCCCTTGCGCTCTGTTGCTGCCTGTTGGCGGTGATGACGGTGACAGGCCGGTTCGGGAATGCCCGTTACGACGTCTTTACCGACAACGAGGTCGCCGCCGTCCAGTCGGTGCAACGGCTCGCCCCGGAAGGATCGGCGGTCATCTCGGCAGCGCACCCGACGCCGTGGCGCAACCAGGGCTACCTCGACCACCGCTATAGAACGATCGATGACCTCTGTAAGTCCGGTTTGTCCGCGGCGACGTGCGGGCCGCTCGTCTACGACTATGCCCGCCACAACCCCGCAGGCGGCGTGGTGCTGCTGACACGTTCGTCAGAGGAAAGCCTGGTGCTCCAGGGGGACATCAGCGAGCAGGGCTTCGATGAGTTCGAGCAGTGGCTGCGCTCCCAGGATTCCGTGCAGCTCGTGTTCAGCAACCGTGACGCGCGCGCCTACCGTCTTGCACCGTTCGCGGTAGCGCCATGAACCGCGGCAGCGTCAGCAAGCTGACCCTCGCACTAGGCCTTGCCGCCGTCGTGCTGTCCGTGGCGACGCTCATCGGGCTGCCGACGCCGGTGCAGGCCCTGGCGACGGCAGCCGTCCTCGTCCTGCTCCCCGGGCAGGCGCTGGCACGGCTCCTGCACGTGGCCGACCGTGCTCTCGGCGCGTTGCTGGTCCCCGTCCTCGGCCTCGCCACCCTTACCGCCGTGTCCACCGCAATGTTCTACCTGACCATGTGGTCGTGGAAGGCGTGCATTGTGGCAATGTCCGTCATCACCATCCTGGCGTGCCTCGAGCGCGCCCGGCAGGAGGAAGCATGATCATGAACGTGGCCGGACTTCTCGCGGCTGCCGTTCTCCTCGTCGCCCTCGTGGCGCTCGAGGTCCGACGCGTCGGACCGGAGAATGCGCGGGCCACACCTTCAGGGCTCGCCGCCCGATTATTGAGCCGCAGGGCCGTCGCCGTCATGTGGGCGGTCTACCTGCTTCTCTTCCTGCCCCGCGTGATCGGACTGCTGGCATGAGCAGCGCGGCCCGCTGGTGGCTCCTTAGCGACCTTCACCTCGGAATGTCCGACGACGACCCCCGCAACCCCGGCAAGGTGCTGCCCGAGTTCCTGCGCCGCAAGGTCCTCCCGGCCTCCGGCCGGCGGAAGCACGTCGTGTTCGTGGGTGACACGTTCGAGCTGGTGCGGTACGGAGAGGACGAGAGCCTGGGACGGCTGGAGTCCATCCTGGCCCGCCATCTCGACACGTTCTGGGCGCTGGAGGAGTGCGCCGCCAGGGGTGTCGCGCTGCACTTCGTGTGCGGCAACCACGACGTCGAGCTGGCACGGCCCGCCGTTGCCAGCCGCCTGTCGACCCTGCTGTCACCCCGTGACCCCGCACGCGTCCGGGTCCACCCCTGGCTCCTGCACGTACCGCACGTGCTGGTGGCCGAGCACGGGCACCAGCACCACTCGCTGCACCGGCTGCCCGAGGTGCTCCGCACCGCGGTCAACGGCACCGACGAGCTTGAACTGCCGCCGCTGGCCGCCTGGCACGCGCATCCGTCGAAGTCGCCCCTGGCCCGCGCCGGGGATGTTGCCCGGGCCTGCGTAGCATCTGAACTGGGGGAACTGCGCATCCGGGGGTCAGCGTACGGCGAACTGCTGCAGACCGAGTCACGGCGGCTGGCGCTCGACGGGATGGCTGTCCGGGAGCTTGCTCGCCTGTCACGGTTCCGGACCGTGTCCGCGCTCCCTGTCGCCGCAACCCGCATGATGCTGGCGGCAACCGGGCGGAGCATCGCCAGCGAAGAGGCCCCCGCCGCGGCCGGGCGGGTGGCGCGGACCCTGAAGGCACACGGATCGGGGGTGGCCTGGTACGTTTCGGCCCACACACACCGGGCCCTCGAATCGGAGCTCGACGGCTGCCGTACCCGTTACATCAACACGGGCACGTGGTGTTCGGACGTCCGTGGCCGCGGCCCGGACCAGGCGGACCGTGGAGTGTTCCCTTACGCCGTGATCAAGGTGGCCCGTGACGGGAAGACCAGCGGTGGCCTGCGGTACTGGCGCCCGGACGGCCTCGGCGGCTAGTTGAACCCGCGCGGTTAGTCCTTCTTCCAGATGGCCACCCAGTCCGCGTACAGGTGGCCGCTGGCAGCCGGGTCCGGACACGCCGGCAGGCAGGATTCCGTCTGGAGCATGTAGTGCATGGGCGTGTCCGGGATAGCGGCGGTGCTGACGCCTATTGAACTGCCGTCCAGGAAGAACTCGACCCGTCCCGGGCTCCATTCGGTGGTGGCGGTGTGCCAGGACGTGAAGGACAAGGCCGTGTGGAATACGTCAATCACGTCACCCCGTGGCTGCCGGCGCCGTGCATGGCAGCGTAGACGGGCATGGCCAGGTCCCTTCCGGGAAGTCGATTTCACCGTCCTGCGGCCACTGCTTGCTGTCGGGCCAGAGCAGCCACGCGGCCTTGAACCCTTCCAGGGCGTCCGCGCGGAACCGTACCGAGTACCGCCCGTAGAGCTGGCTGTTGTAGGGTCGCTCGCTGGTTTCCGTGAACTTGGGTGCCGGGGCCGCACCCATTGAGAGGCCGTTTTCGGAGTGCAGGTACATGTCCAGGACGCCGTCACTGACGCTGAGGACCTTTGACGGGTAATAGCCGGACTTCGACTCGCGCAGCTGGGCGGCGGTGTCCGGCGTACCGTCGGCGTAATTGGCGCTCCACTTCGGGCCGTAGGTCGCTCCCGGGAATCCACCCACAGGCACGTTTCCGCTGACAAAATCCTCCGCGAAGACCTGGGTCCAGCCGGGGAGGTCCCCCACGGGCATGGCCTCGCCGCTAGGGGAGGTGGGGGCCGCAGTAGCCGGCGCTTCCGCGGCCGGACGTCCCTCCGCCGGTGCCGGTCGTCCAGACGGTGAACCGGGGCCGCAACTGACCATCCCCCACACCAGGACCGACAACGCCGCAGTCCGGACCGGAAGGCGTGTCCCCAGGTGGCGCCGGGTCTCTTTCACTTTCACACCCCTGATCCTGGGGGTCCTACGCTGCCGCTGCCTCGGCAGGGTCCCCGGACTCACGGCTCCCTTTCTGCCACGGCCAGCGACCGGTGATCTCAAGCTCGAGGGAGAAACTCAGGAACGTCCGGATCAGCACGATGATCGCCAGGACCCCCACGGTCTCGAAGGTGGGTGTTACAGCCACGGTGCGGATAATGTCGGCGGCCACCAGCAGCTCAAGTCCCAGCAGGATGGACCGGCCCAGGAGCTGACGGTACAGGCGGTAGAAGGTGAGCTTCCCGGCCCCGGTGGGGAGGCCTCGTGGCTGGTGGCCGCGCAGCGCCAGGGGGACGGATACCAGGGCGCCGACCACCATCACCGTGACCCCGGCGAAGTCGACGACTTGCCCGGCTGCCTCGATGAGCTCCCGAAAATCCATGCTGCCTCCTTCACTCTGCCGAACACCTGCGCAGCCAGCCTAGACCGTGGGTCCGGCTCCCGCCGCTAACCCGCGGGAGTCAGGGGTGGCGCACCCCATGGCCGGCCAGGATATCCCGGTATCCCTCCCGGAAGGACGGAAAGGCGAAGCCAAAACCGGTGCCCCGAAGGAGCTCGTTCCGGCAGCGCTTGTTGCCGCCGCGGGCGGGGCCGGCGTCTCCCACCGGCGGCTCGCCGAGGCCCATCTCCCGGGCCAGGAAGCGGAGCACCGTGCCGAGATCGGCGGGATCGTCGTCAACACCAAGGTATGTCGGTGCGGGCTCGGCCGCCATGGTGGCCAGGTGGATGATGGCGGCAGCTGCGTCGTCACGGTGGATCCGGTTGGTGTAACGGACGTCCCGGGGGACAACGGCGGAGCCCGCGCGGACCTGGTCAATCAGCCGCGTCCTCCCGGGCCCGTAGATGCCTCCGAGCCGCAGCGACACTGCTGTCGAGTCGGTTCCGGCGAGCCGTCCCTGCAGCAGTTCTTCGGCTTCAAGCAGTATCCGGCCGGAAAAGCCGCCGGGCTCAGCCGGCGTGGCTTCATCCACCCAGCCCCCGGCCGCGTCGCCGTAGACCGCCGTCGAGGAGACAAACAGGACCCGCCGGGGCACCACGCCATCGCGCTCGAGCGCATCAATGACGTTGCCCACGCCGCGCAGGTAGGCCGCCCTGTACGCTTCCTCGCTGGGCGCGTCAGCGGCCACGGCAATGACGACGGCGGCGGTGTCCGCCGGCACGGGCGGCAGGTCGGGTGATCCCAGGTCAGCCGCGGCACCTTCGATCGCTGCCGGCAGCTTGGCGCGGGAGCGCCGCCAGCCCACGACCTTATGGCCCAGGGCAGCGAAACGCAGCCCGGCCTCGGTCCCAAGATCACCGCATCCGGCGAGGAGAACAGTCACGGTTACGGGGCCTCCACCGGGAAGAACACCCGGGGGTCCTGCAGGAGGGCAGGGTACGCGAAAGCGGAGCGGTCGATGATCTCGGTAACTTCGAAGTTCCGTCCGAACCGGCCGTCGTCGAGCGTGAGGGGCCGCCCCAGGACGTGCCCTACGGCGAACCTCGCTCCGCGCTCCAGCGGGACGGCTACCGGGGTCTTGCCCGGCAGAGTGCGGAACGCTTCCTCCTGCGCCAGCCGCTTACGCGTGGGTTTCTTCTCCTGCGGTTTCGGCGGCGCCTTCTTCGGGGAACGCGAGGGCCGCCGCGAACCGTCCTCGATGTAAACGGGGGTGTAGCCGTCGTCCCCTGCGGACACCGCGGAAGCAGCGCTGCGGTTCACCGGCGGAAGTGCCACCGTGTCCAGCGACCGGGGATCGACGTCGTCGTGCGGGTCGCGAAGGATCCACAGGACGTCACCCTCGGGTTCCTGGGGGAGGAACTCGTGCCGGGGCTCCGGCCAGATGTATTCCATGTCCGGGATGGCATCAGGGAAAACAGGCGTGTAGAACTTCGGTTCCTTGTGCACGAGCCTGGAACGGTGGCTGAGGTGGAAGTCAGGATCTCCCAGCCACGGCGGCTGGATGATCCGGGCGGCGTAGGCCGGGTGGGCGGCCTGGGGCGCGAACTCCACGATGTTCGCCCGTGTGTTGTCCGGGTGGCCGCGTTCGATCCACTCGTCCACCATGGCCAGCCCGTACATGGTGAGGGCCGGGACGTGTCCCATCCACATCCGGATGGCCGGGTGGGTCTGCCAGCCGTACCCGGGGATGACCAGGGCGCGCAGCGTCTGCAGCGCTTCGACCCGCTGCTTGCCCAGCCGTGCGGTGTCCAGGGCGGCGGCGCTTTGCCGGAAATCGGGATACGGGAGGAAGGTTTGCATCTATTCAGTCTGACGGCACCGGCCGGAAGTGCCAATTGCTGTGCAGGGGGCCACACGCGGACAGTCCGGGTGTCCAAATAATGGACGCCTGCATACGGCTTTCAGGTTAAACCACTAAGATCTCCGCAACCACCCCCGCGTTTTGGAAGCTCTCTCATGACATCAACACCTGCAAAGACCGTCGGAACCACCCGCACCGCGCTGCCCCGCTACGGGCAGCTGCTCGGACCGGAAGCGAAGGGCATCCTGGTCCTCGACGAGTTCACCATCGACCCCGCAGCCGCGCGCAAGGAGCAGCACCGCTTCCGGGACGGCGTCGCCTCGGTCGCCCGCACCGTTCGCCGGATCGCAGCGCTGCGCGTCGTGATCGCCCTGGTCGCCATCGGCAACCTGCCGCTGTTCCTGCTGTCCAGCGGATGGTGGATCTACGGCGTGTCCCTCGCCCTTGTCGTGGCAGTCCACACGGCCGTGACGCTGCTCAACCGGCACGAGCCGCGGCTCAAGCAGCGCTCCGCGCTGGAACTGCACATGCACCGTGAGCGCAGCGCCAACTACCGCAAGGTGCGCGACGCCGTGAAGTACATGATCGACACCCCCAGCCGCATGAACGAGCACCTCTACCTGGAGCTGCTGGCCGTCAAGCGGGTCGCCCTGAACCTCGCCCACGGCACCGTTGCCCTCCTGGACACCAGCGACGAACACGCCTGGAAGGTGCGGATCGTCCGCGAACTGCCCGCCTCCTGACCGCCCGCCGCGGCCAGTGGGCGGCACGGACCAGCGAATTAAAAGATGAACGACGCCGGCACATCCCTTTTGGTGGTGTGCCGGCGTCGTCGTTTGGTCGGCGGAATTTGTCTATCGCCGACCTGCTTTTGTCGCCTTGGGAGGCGGTGCGGCTCTCGCCGCGGCGGCCTAAGCCGGGAGCTGGATGACCTGCCCCTCAAAGACGAGGTTCGGATCGGAAATGGTGTCCAGGTTGGCGTCGGCAAGGTGCTGCCAACCGCCCTGGATGCCCAGCTTCTGGGCAACGATGCTCAGCGTATCGCCGGCCTGCAGCGTGTAGGTTTCGCCGCTGAGGGCAACGGACGTGGCGTGCCGCGGGGCCGGGGCTTTCTGCGCGGGGGCGCTTTGGACCGGGGCGCTCTGGACCTGAACCGGTGCGTTCTGGACCGGTGCATTCTGGACCGGCGCGCTCTGCACTGGCGCGCCGCCCCCGCCGCTGAGGCCAAGCTGGGACGCGCAGGACGGCCAGGCTCCCCAGCCCTGCGAGGCCTGGACGCGCTCGGCCACGGCGATCTGCTGGTCACGGCTGGCGTCTGCCGGGGAGCCGGTGCCGCCGTAGGCAGCCCAAGTGCTGGAGGTGAACTGCAGGCCGCCGGAGAAGCCGATACCGGTGTTGGTGGACCAGTTGCCACCGCTTTCACACTGTGCCAGTGCATCCCAGGTGGAGGTGGGGGTGGCTGCGTTGGCCGCAGTGGCTGAAAGTGCCAGACCCGCCGCTGAGACTGCGGCCAGGGTGACTCCGCGGCGCGCGGCAGTACGGAATTTGGTGTTTTTCATGATGGTGTTGCTCCTGAAGGCCACCAGCGCTGGTTCCGTCCCCGGAGATCGTCGCGCACTGCCCGCCCCTGACGAATAGAGGTCAATGTCGGTGGCTGCCGCCGGGCAGTTCTGGTGAAGGCAGCACCTGGCAATCAATGAGCCCGCCGGACGGGCTGCTTTTCACGCTAGGACATCATCCGGGCGTTATCAAATTGAAACCGCCGGCGGTGTGTTGCACTATCCTGACCGGATGGAGAACATTGCCGGCGGCAGCACCCTGTCCGAAACCCAAACGGAGACCACGGAACCCGCGGTCCCAGCCAAGCCCCTCCCCGTGGCCGAACTGCACTTGCATATCGAAGGCACCCTTCAGCCCGAACTGATCTTAGCGCTGGCGGAGCGCAACGGTATTGCCCTGCCGTATGCCGGTCTGGAGGAGTTACGGGAAAAGTACGAGTTCACGGACCTGCAGTCCTTCCTGGACCTCTACTACGCGAACATGGCCGTGCTGCGCACCGAACAGGACTTCGCCGACATGACCCGCGCCTACCTGGAGCGGGCTGCGGCAGCAGGGGTGCGGCACGCGGAAATTATGATGGACCCGCAGGCGCACGTCTCCAGGGGCATCGCGCTGGAGGTCTGCGTCAACGGTGTGGCTTCAGTGCTGGCCACGTCGCAGGAGGAGTACGGCATTTCCACCATGCTGATCGCCGCTTTCCTGCGCGATCTTCCGGAGGACTCGGCGCTGGAGGTCTTCAGTCAGTTGCTGGCCATGAATGC
>JABFWC010000395.1 GCA_013362385.1 Pseudarthrobacter sp. | reverse complement strand
CTCCATGCTGGGCTGCCCGGGCCTGGTCAACGCCGCCCGCGCCGGCGGCGTGACCATCGCCAATGCCGTGGGCAACGGCGTCGCCGATGACAAACTGGTCTACAGTTACGTTCCTGACCTGATCCGGTATTACCTTGGCGAGGAGCCCGTCATCGCGAACGTGGACACGTACCGGCTCGAGGAGAAGGAGGCCCGGGAGTACACCCTGGACAACCTCGCCGAACTCGTGGTCAAACCGGTCGACGGTTCCGGCGGCAAGGGGCTGGTGATCGGCCCGGACGCCTCCAGCGACGAACTGGAGGCGCTGCGGCAGCGGATCATTGCCGACCCCCGCGGCTGGATCGCCCAGCCCGTCCTGCAGCTTTCCACAGTTCCTACCCTGGGCGGCGACAAATTCGGTCCCCGGCACGTTGACCTGCGGCCGTTCGCGGTGAACGACGGCGACAACGTCTGGGTGCTGCCCGGCGGCCTGACCCGCGTGGCGCTGAAAGAAGGCTCCCTGATCGTCAATTCCAGCCAAGGCGGCGGTTCGAAGGACACCTGGGTCCTGGCGGATTCACCCCAGATGCCGGTGGAGACCGTTCCCCGCCAGTCGGTCACGGTCCGCGAACGGGTTTCGGTGTGGCCGGTGGAGAGCAACTGGCGCGACCGCCAGTCGGAGCAGCAGCAGTGACCGCCGCCGCCACCGACCCCATGTCTTTTTCAGTTTCGGGCCCGCAGGAGGTAGCCGCGAATGCTTAGCCGTATTGCCGAATCCCTGTTCTGGATCGGCCGCTACGTGGAGCGCGCCGACGGCACCGCCCGCATCCTGGACGTGCACCTCGAACGGCTGAACCACCTCCCCATGGAGGAGCGCAGGAGCGTGGCCCAGGAACTTCTGGCCGTCATGGGCGCACGCCCGCAGAACGAGGACTTCGGCCTGCCGGAGCTGCTCCACGCCCTGGCCTACGACAAGACCAGCGCCACGTCCATCGCAGGCTCCCTCGGGGCCGCGCGCGAGAACGCCCGCCGTGCCCGCGACACCGTCTCCTCGGGGCTGTGGGAAAGCCTGAACACCACGTACTACGGCCTGAGCCAGCACCGTAAGGACGTCGTGGGCACCTACCGGTTCTGCAACTGGACGCTTGAGCGCACGGCGATGGTCAGCGGCCTCGCCGACACCACCGTCAGCCACGACGAGAGCTGGCTCTTCCTGGTCCTGGGCCGGTCCCTGGAACGAGCCGATATGACGGCGCGCATGCTCTCCACCCGCGACGTCCTCTCCGCCGGCATGTCCTGGGTCAACATGCTCCGCTGCGCCGGGGCCTACGAGTCCTTCCTGCGCACCCGCCGTGCGGCCTTCGGCGACCAGCACGCCGCCGAGTTCCTGCTGCTGGACCGCCTCTTTCCGAGGTCGATCGTGTACGCGCTGCGTGACGCGGACGAGTGCCTGGCCAAGCTCGACCCGTCCGCGCAGCGCGTGGGCTTCATCAATGACGCCCGCCGGATCGTCGGCCAGGCCCGGACCTTCCTGGAGTTCCACCGCACGGACGACCTCATGTCCGAGCTGCCCGAGCACATGGAGCGCGTGCAGAAAGCCGTGTCCCAGGCCTCGGACGCCATTTCCCGTAAGTACTTCAATCAGGCGGACGAACTGGCCTGGGTGGGAGAAGTTTCATGACCCGGCTGAGCATCGTCCACCGGACCGCGTACAAGTACAACAAGCGCGTCACCCTTTCCTACAACGAGGCCAGGATGACGCCGCTGACGGATTCCCAGCAGGTGGTCCTGGAATCGGTGGTGAAGGTTTCGCCGTCGCAGGCGGCCGTCAGCACCTACCGCGATTACTGGGGGACCAGGGTCACGGCTTTCGACATTCAGATGCCGCACGACCACCTGGAGGTGGTTTCCAACATTACGGTCGAGGTGCACCGCGCCGGGAAGGTCCCGTCCGAGTCGGACATCGTCGGCTGGGATGTCCTCGGCTCGCCGGAGACCCTCAACACCTTCAGCGACTGGCTGCCGCAGTCCCGGCTCAGCGGCCCCGGCGATGAGGTCCTGGGGATCATCCCCGGCGTCGTGGACGGCAAGAACCCGCATGAGGCCGCCATGGCCATCTTCGCCTGGATGCGCGGCGAGATGACCTACATGTCCGGATCCACCGGCGTCACCACCAATGCGGAGGAGGCGTGGGGCCAGCGCCAGGGGGTGTGCCAGGACCTCGCCCACCTGGCCATTGGTGCGCTGCGCAGCTGCGGCATCCCCGCACGCTACGTGTCCGGCTACCTGCACCCGCGTTCCAGCGCCGGCATCGGCGAGACCGTCGCCGGGCAGTCGCATGCCTGGTTGGAGTGGTGGGACGGCGAATGGCGGAGCTGGGACCCGACCAACCACAAGCCGGCGGGCGACTTCCACGTTACCGTTGCCCGTGGCCGGGACTACCGCGACGTCTCGCCCCTGAAGGGCATCCTGTCCGGCGGCGGAGGTTCTGCGCTCAACGTCAGCGTGGAAATCACGCAGCTGGCCTAGGCGTACCCTACTCGAACGAGGTCTTGGCGGAGCTGCTGATCTGGGTCCACCAGGTCATCGGATCCGTGACCTTGAAGCGGCGGCCGGTGACCGAGTCGGGCGTGACGCGGACGAACGCGTCCTTCCTGCCGGCCTGCCACGGGAACAGGTAAAGCCGGGAGGTCTCGAGCACTTCCTCCGTGCTCCTGACCAGGGCCGCGGTTCCCTTGATCACCACGCTCCACGCCATCCCGGTGTTGGGATCCACGCCGTCCGCCTCCACAGCCACCGGGGCATCCCCGGTGGCGGCGGAAAGCTTTGTGCCCTGGCTGGTGCGGAAGACCAGAGTGCCGCCGTCCACCGTGAAGTTCACCGGGAAGATGTCCGGGCGGCCGTCAACGAGGACCGCGAGCCTGCCCACGGACACCGTCCGCAGCAGGGCCCAGCATTCGTGGTGTTCGAGGTTCTGCACTTGGCTGGATGACTCGTTGCTCATGCCGTGAGCATACGCCCATCACCAGGGGCTGGGCTTGTAATCCTTCAGGAAGACGCCGTACTGGTCCTCGCCCTTTTCACCCATGACGATGGGATCGTAGACCCGGGCCGCGCCATCCACCAGGTCCAGCGGGGCGTGGAAGCCTTCCTCCATCAGCCGGACCTTGGTGAAATGGGGGCGTTCGTCGGTGATCCACCCGGTGTCGACGGCGGTCATCAGGATGCCGTCCGTGTCCAGCATCTCCTGGGCGCTGGTGCGCGTCATCATGTTCAGGGCAGCTTTGGCCATGTTGGTGTGCGGGTGCCCGGGCCCCTTGTAGGCCCGGGAGAACTGGCCTTCCATGGCGGAGACGTTCACGATGTACTTGCGCCGCGCGGTGGATCGCCGCATGGCTTCGCGGAGCCGGCTGACCAGCAGGAACGGCGCCGTGACGTTGCAGAGCTGGACCTCGAGCATCTCCAGCGGGTCCACCTCATCCACCACCTGCGTCCAGCTGTTGATGGTGGCCAGGTCCGGCACCAGCCCGCCGGCGTCGATGGCGGTCCCGGACGCGATCCGTTCCAGGGAGGCCGACCCGGTGGACAGCGCCAGCGAGGTGACGGCGTCCCCGGCCAGGACCGGATGTTCGGTGACGCTGCCGGCAAGCGCCAAGGGGTGTTTGTCGTGGGCGTGGCCGAAGGTCAGCAGCTCCGGGCCGCCGTTGGCCTGTTCCAGCGCTGCCGGGAGCGGCTCGTCCTCTGCATCCACCAGGGGCTTGTAGGCGTTGCCGGAGCGGCGGACCGTCTGGGCGGCGTTGTTGATGATGATGTCCAGCGGGCCGGCTTCGTTGAGGGAGTCGGTCAGGGCCATCACCTGGGCGGGGTCGCGCAGGTCGATGCCGACGATCCGGAGCCGGTGCAGCCATTCCGCGCTGTCCTCCATCGCGGCGAACCGGCGCGCGGCATCCTTGGGGAACCGGGTGGTAATGGTGGTGTGGGCGCCGTCGCGCAGCAGCCGCAGGGCGATGTACATCCCGATCTTCGCGCGGCCGCCCGTGAGCAGTGCGCGCCTGCCGATGAGGTCGGTGCGGGCGTCGCGCTTGCTGTGGCTGAAGGCCGCGCATTCCGGACACAGCTGGTGATAGAAGGCGTCAACCTGGGTGTAGTGCTGCTTGCAGATGTAGCAGGGACGGGACCGGATGAGGTGTCCGGCGATCTTTCCCGTGGCCGAGGGCGCAAGTTTGTTGCCGCGCGTTTCGTCGTCGATCCGGTCCGGGGCGGCGGTGGCCGTTTGGGCGATGACTGCCTTGTCCGCCTCGGCAATGAGGTCGCGCTTGGTGACCCGGCGGTGCCGTTTGACGGCTTTGAACATCTTTCCGGTGGCGCGACGCACCTCGATGTAGTCGGGGTGCTCCTCGTCGTACGCGTGGATTGTGTTCAGGACCTTGAGGCAGGCCTGGATTTCCTCAGGGGTCAGATCGGGGGAGCTCATCGCGTCAATTTTACCGCGTGCGCTTGCCCGCAAACGCCCGCGTCCGGCGGCACCGAAATTCGATGCTGCCGGACGCGGGGTCGTGGCGAAACGCAGTGTCAGGAGATGCGCGCTCCG
>JABFWC010000309.1 GCA_013362385.1 Pseudarthrobacter sp. | reverse complement strand
GCGACCCCCAGCAGGCAAGGGTCAGGGCGGCGCCGGTGAGGTCCGCGACATTGATCTCCGGGTTCACGTGGGCGGAGGAGGCACCGTAAGCCTGCTGGCTGTAGCAGCGGACGGCCTTCCCGGGGCCCTGCCGCGCGGCGCGTCCGGCGCGCTGGTCGGCGGACGCACGGGAACAGGACACCGTCACCAGTCCACTCATTCCGCGCCCGGCGTCGCGGCGCGGTTCCCGGGTCAACCCGGAGTCGATGACCAGCCGGACACCGGGCACGGTCAGGGATGACTCGGCAAGGTCGGTGGACACAATGATCCGCGGACCGTCCCCGGGACCGCGCCCGGACACTGCCCGGTCCTGTTCGGCCGCACCCACCTGGCCATGCAGTTCCAGCACGTCCACGCCGGGGCCTACCCGGGTGCGCAGCGCCGCGGCAACCCGGCCCACCTCCTTGGCGCCCGGCACGAAGACAAGCCCGTCCGCGGCAGCATCTGCGGCGAGGGCGGTGGCGTGGGCTTCGGCCGCAGTGGCGGCCACGTGGTCGAGGAACGCCGGCGCCACGCCGCGGTCATCCAGGCGCAGCCCCGGCGCCGGATGCCACGCCACCTCCAACGGGTGGAGCACCGAAGGGCAGTCGACGACGGGCGCCGGGGTCCCGTCGTCGGGATCGCCCAGCAGGGCCGCGAACCGCGGCGCGTCAAGGGTGGCCGACATGGCGACGACGGCGAGGTCGCCGCGCAGCTGCCGCAGTTCGGCGAGCATGCCGATGAGCAGATCCGTTTCCAGGCCGCGTTCGTGCACCTCGTCGAGCACGACGGCGGCCGTGCCCTCCAGGCCGGGGTCGGCCAGCAGGCGGTGCAGCAGGATGCCCGGCGTGACGAATTCGACCCGCGTTCCGGTCCCGGCATGGCGTTCCCCTCGGACCGTATAGCCCACCCGGTCTGCAGGGCCGCGGCCGTCCAGGGCTGACAGCCTTCGGGCTGCGGCGCGGGCCGCGACGCGGCGGGGCTGTGTGACGACAATGCGGCCCGCATGGCCAAACAGGTTGGCAAGCAGCGGCGGAACAAGGGTGGTCTTGCCCGTGCCCGGCGGTGCCTGCACCACGGCGGTACCTGGAACGGAGGTGCCTCGGATGGAGGTGCAGTGCAGCGCGTCCGTCAAGGCGGGCAGGGAACCGGCTAAGGCGAGCATGCTGCCAATCGCGTCCAGGTTGAACGGGCGGCGCGCAGCAGGAGACGTCATCCGTCCATTGTCCCGCTTCTGCAGGGCGCCCCGTCCGGCGGGGTGATGTCAGGGCCTGCCCTGGCCCTTCTCCTTGCCTTTGCCTTCCTTACCCTTGTCCGGGAGTGACGGTCCGGGGTCCGATGCTCGTGCGGGCGCAGGGGCGGGTGCGACGGCGGGAACCGCCGCCTCCTGGGGCAGGGGCTCCTGCTGCGGCGTACCACTTTGGGCCGCTGCAGGTGTCCCGGTATCGGGCGCCGACGTACCTGCCGCCGCCACGTGGGTGGCCAGGTCCCCCCGGACCGCCGCCAGCGCGGTTTCGATTCCGCGGTAGCGGGCTGCTGAAAGCCGCCCGCCCGCCGCGGCTTCGTCCAGGTCTTTTTCGAGGGCCTGGACAGCCGCCAAGGCGCCGTCGGTCCTGTTTTCCGCGACCGCCTGGCTGATGCTCAGCACGCGGACCTGGAAGCCGCGCAGGGTCTTGGCATCCGCGTCCGGCGGGCCGATAACAGCGGCGCCGGCCACCAGGGCTGCCGCAACCGCAGCCATGCAGGCCGGGACGGCCACGCGGACGGCAGCGTGCCGGTGGGCCAAGGGCGCTGCCGCGCTATTTACCGCGCCGGCTCCCTGCCCTGCCGGCGTCGCTGCCTTAGGCCGCATGCCTGCCCCTCAGCGGCGCTGCGTGTGCCCGGTGGGCGGGCAGGAGCGCTACGACCGTTGCGTCCGCGCGTGACTGCTGCACCGGGGGCTCGTCTTCGCGGGCATGGGCCCGGGCCATGACGAGGCGCGCAGCGAACCGAATCACGCTCGCGGCCAACAGCCCGATACCAATGCCCAGCAGGACATGGCCGGCCAGGTGACTTCCGGCGGCCGGGGCCCCTCCTGCGGCCACTGCCGCGCCGCTTATCGTCAGCGTCAGCGAAAGGGCCGTACCGAGTATTGCGCCCATGGCTCCTGCTCCCGTCGTCCAAACTCATCAGCAAGCTTACTAGTAATGCTCAGCAAGCTTACTACTTGATGAATCTGGCGCAAGGTGTTGCCCGGACCGGCGTCCCGAAGGACGCGGCGCCGATCCGCAGCAATGGTGCCTCCCTGACTGCGTCAGCTTGCGGCTTCGAGGAGCCGTTCCGTGGGTGAAAGGCCGGCGTAACCGCCCTTGAAGAACAGCAGCGGCGCGGCGTCCGGTCGCGCGCTGAGGTGTCGTACGGCCGCAACCACGATGGTGTGGTCACCGCCGTCGTATTCGGCATGGAGCTCGCAGTCAATCCAGGCGAGGGCGTCATCCAGGACGGGGTTGCCCAGTGGCGATTCCTGGTAGCTGACTCCCGCGAATTTGTCCGCTCCGGAGCGGGCGAATTGTGCCGCGAGGTGCTGATGTTCCGCCGGGAGGATGTTCACGGTGAAGGAGCCGGCCTGCCGCAGCACCGGCCACGTGGTGGAGGTGCGCGCCGGGCTGAACGTGACCAGGGCAGGCTCCAGCGAAAGTGACGCGAACGACTGGCAGGTGAACCCCGCGGGCCCGCCCGGGGTGGAACCGGTGATGACCGTCAAACCGGTGGCAAATGTTCCGAAAACGTCGCGGAGCCGGCGGGGCGTGAGATCTGAAGTGACTGTCATGAAATGGCCTCTCGTCTGGATCGTCCCCCCACCAAACCACCGTCCAAAAGGCCTGTCCAAGCGCGCTGACATGCGCAGACGTCGGCCGCAACGAACCGTCACGGGCCTCAATAGAACGACATCCGCATTCGTGCCGGGAGCGCCGTTTTTCGTCATGTTACGGTGCTCGCCGAGCAACAAACCGCAGCGCGGCTACTCCTTCAGGTCCGGTCCATCCTGGAGATCCAGCGCGGCCAGCAGCCGGCGGACCGATCCGCCGAGGTTCCACTCGGTGGCCAGTTGCTCGAGCTGCGAGCGCCGGTCACCTGTCACGGGGCGCAGGCGGGAGCCGGCCTCCTCCAGCGTGGGCAGCTCCAGGGTACGCACCAGGCGGACGACGGCGGGGGCTGCTTCGAGGTACCCGGCCGCGGCGGAGAGCCGGGCGCGGACGGGACCGGACACCCCGCCGTCGGGCCTTTCCGCAGCTTCCAGCAGGGCTTCCAGGGTCCCGTGCTTCAGCAGCAGCGAGGCCGCCGTCTTCTCGCCGATGCCGGCCACGCCGGGGAGGCCGTCGGACGCGTCGCCCCGGAGCGTGGCATAGTCCGCGTACTGCCGGGGCAGCACCCGGTACTTGGCCACCACGGTTTCCTCCGTAACCACTTCGAGGTTCTTCATGCCGCGGGCGGTGTAGATGACCCGGACGTGGCGTTCGTCGTCGCACACCTGGAAGAGGTCGCGGTCGCCGGTGACCACATCCACCGGGACCGCCGCGTTGCTGGCGTAGGTTCCTACGACGTCGTCGGCTTCATACCCTGCCGCCCCGACGACGGCGATGCCCGCGAGCTCCAGGGCGTGGCGGATCAGCGGCAGCTGCGCTTCGAGGCCTTCGGGGACCACTTCGACGTCGGTCCCGTCCGTTGCCGCTTCCGCCACCCGGTGGGCCTTGTAGGTGGGGAGCAGGTCCACGCGCCATTGGGGCCGCCAGTCATCATCCCAGCACGCCACCAGGTCCGTGGCCTGGAAGTCGGCAGTGAGCCTGGCAATCATGTCCAGCAGTCCGCGGACGGCGTTAACCGGGGTACCGTCGGGGCGCCGGATGGTGTCCGGCAGGCCGTAGAAGGCGCGGAAGTACAGTGAGGCGGTGTCAAGCAGCATCAGGCGCCGGAGCATACCTGATCCTGACATGGAAACGCACCGAAGGTCAGCAACCGGCGCGGCGTCCCACCGCAAAGGAGGCGCGGCGTTCCGGTCAGTTGCCGGCGGGCGGACCCTCGATGACCCGGGGGATGTACTCGAGGAGCTGCAGGCCGCGGTCAAACGTCCTGCTTTCCACCATCTCCAGGGCGATGTCCGGGTAGCCGTCGTAAATGCGCTCACTTCCGGTGCGGCCGGTGATCAGCGGAAAGACCACCAGGCGGAACCGGTCCACGAGGCCGGCTGCCAGCAAGGAGCGGGCAAGGCTCAGGCTGCCCAGCGTGCTCAGGGGCCCGGCTGCCGTCCGCTTCATTTCCCGTACGGCTTCGACGGCGTCTCCCGCCACGAGTTCAGAATTCGGCCACCGGAGGGGAGCCTCGAGCGTGGAGGAAAAGACCACTTTGGGCACGGCGGCGAGCCCGGTCAGGGCCGCACCCTCATCCGCGGAGAACTCCGAGTCGCCAGCCGAGGCCTGCTGCGACATTCCCGACATCAGGCGGTAGGTGTTGGCGCCGAGGAGGAAGGTGTAGTTCTTCTCCGCCTCCTGCTGCAGCCACGCCAGGTATTCCGGCCCCTCCAGACCCCACCAGCCCG
>JABFWC010000378.1 GCA_013362385.1 Pseudarthrobacter sp. | reverse complement strand
CATGACCGTAAAGTCCGACGGCGAGCGGCCGGTCCGGGAGTGGAGCAAGGGTAGGCCGGGGCGGCACGAAGTGCACTGCGGGCATCACCGGCGGTCCCGGGAAAGTCTGCCTCAGCGCATTGGCACCGACCTCACTCAGCGCGAAAAGGCCATTGCTCCGCAGCATCAGCCTTTCCAGCTGGGCGCTCACGGGCCGAAGGGGGAGGTGGATGCCATGCTGGACAAGCTTGCTCTTCGCAACGGACTTCAGCCGGAAGGGCCACCAAACAGCCCATGGCGGGTCATGAACGGTGGCCGTGGTAATGATGTCCTCGGCCCTGCCTGCCAGCAGCCAAAAAGGTCCCAGGGACGCCGCAGACAACTCGAAATGGACCACCACGGGCCCGAGGGCGAGCGACTCCCTTATTTCCGCGGCCAGCATTTTCCGGTAGCGGAACACGTCAATCAGCCTGATATTGCCCGGCCCGGGCGTCCTGACCTCGCGATAGGACGAAAAAAGGGGTGCGGCCGCGGTGATAAATTCGCCGGCATAATCTCCCACCCCACCGGAATTTTCCTGCGGCGCGACGAGTATGAGCGTGCCTGGAATAGTTGGGCTGTCTTTCACGGTCACTGCGTCTGCTTTATTCACGATTCTCCGCGGAAGCTAAACGATGAAAAAGATGGCCCTTCCCCGCCGATATTGCAGGGAAGCTTCTTTTGCCGGTATTTTATCCGCCCGCGCCCCGGGGCAGGAGTGCAGCATGCTCAATATGGGGAAAACCCCTAATCCCACAAACATCTCGCCGCCCCGGCCACCACGGCACCCATCGGCAGTAGTCTGCTGCAATGCGGCCACAGGAAGGCTCTGAACCATGACCAATGTCGCTGGTGGACTTGCCCGTGTCGGCTTCCGGGGAGCCGTGTGGCAGGGGCTCGCGCTCATCTCCGGCAAGGGCATCGTGCTCCTCACGACGATCGTGCTGGCGCGGCTCCTTTCGCCGGAACAATACGGCCTGGTGGCTGCGGCCCTGGTCCTCATGGCATATATGGAGACCATCGCTGACGCCGGCGTAGCGCAGGCCCTGGTGTACCTGCCCGCCTCAGGGGTCGCCGCCCGCTCGGCGCTGCTGGTTTCGGTTTTCCTCGGGGCATCGCTGGCGGTGCTTGCTATCATCGCCGCACCATGGGTCGGCGGGCTGTTCCAGCTGCCCGACGTTGAGCCACTGGTGCGGGTGCTGGCCATTTCTTTGCTCGCCACCGCGCTCGGGGCGGTCCCGGAGGCACTGCTTCGGCGGGACCTGCAGTTTAGGAAGCTGGCGATCGCGCCCGTGTGCCGCGCGTTGACTACCGGTGCCGTCAGCCTCACCCTCGCCTTCGCCGGTTACGGAGCATTCTCCCTCGCTGCCGGCACGGCAAGCGGATCCGTTGCCTACGCCGCCACTTGCTGGTTCCTGATCCGCCGGGACGCCCCTTGGCAGCTCTGGCGGGTAGCAAAGGACGCAATCCGGGCCACCCTCAAGTTCGGTATCCCCGTCGCCGGCAGCAACCTGCTGGCCCGGCTAATCTTCGACATCGACTACGTGATCATTGCATCGATTCTGGGGGCTCAGGCCCTGGGCTTCTACACGCTGGCCTTCCGCCTTCCCGAGGCCTTGATCATCAACGTCTTCTTTGTGCTCTCAACCGTCCTCTTCCCCCTCTACACGCAGGTGCAGGACCAACCCGGACGGCTGCGCGAGGGCTACCTGAAGGGCGTGCGGATCCAGTCACTCTACGGGATGACATCGGGTGTTGGATTGGCGGTGCTTGCGCCGCTGATCGTCCCCTTGGTGTTCGGCGCGAAGTGGGCGGATTCGGTTGTGCCGCTAGTATTCCTGTCCCTCTATGCGGCAGCGCGTTCTTTGGGGGCCGGGGCCAACGATGTGTATAAGGCGATAGGCCGGCCAGGACTGTCCATCATCTTTTCCAGTATTAGGCTCGCCGTACTGGTGCCTACCCTGATCCTGTCCACCCAGTGGGGAATCACCGGCGTCGCCTGTGCCCAGATGGCAACGGCCACGTTGTTTGCCTTCGGGATGCAGGCTGTCGCGGCGCGGGTGCTGGGGATCAGCAGCAGGCAGCTGTTCCGTGCAATCCTACCTGCATTGGCGTGCAGCCTCGCAGTGGTCCTGGCCGGACTGGAAATCCTCCTCCTCCCCTACCTTGGCAGCGTGGCCACGATGGCTCTGGTCCTGGTCACCGCAGTTGGTGCCGTCTACCTCGTCCTGCGTTTCGGCTTTGCGCAACTCCATGATGACCTGGTGCTCCTCCTCCGCCGCCGATAGTGTGTGGGGGCGCTGGCGTCAAGGCTGGAAGACCGTCACTAAAAGCCGCCAGGGGAGGATCAAGCCTGAGCTTGCCTCGGCCAGGACGCTGCAGGGGTCAGCGGATTGTCAATGAGGTCACGGCGTGGCGCCAAAGCCAAAAATCCCGGTCGGCCAGAACCGCCGCCTGCAGGTGCCCGGATCCGCTGCCCGGGGCTGCCTCGGCGGTGAGCCGGTATGCAAGGGTGGCGGCCGAGCGCGCCCACGTGGTAACGACCAGGTAAGGGAGCAGGTGCGGATCCACGTTCCGCAGGCTAAGGTGCTCTGCCAACGACGACAGTGCCCAGCCTCCGGCGCTGAATGCGTTATTGAAGGCCCTCAGTTGCAGGTGACGCGAGGATAACGCCTGCTCGCGCGACTGGCCGATGTACTGCAGGTAGAAAATCAGGTCGTGGGCCGGCAAGCCGTCGAGGCGGGAGCGCTCCCAATCAACGACTTGAAGGCGGCCATCCGGCTGGAGGAACAGGTTCTGGTAACTGAGGTCGCCGTGTTCCAACACGGCCGGGAGCTGCTCCGCCCGCAATGGCGCCAACACCTCGTGCGTAAGGTCGACCAGGGCGGCGACTTCAGTCTCCCCGGGAAACAACGCGGCCAGGGCCGCCAGGGGCGTGCTTACCGTGCGCTCGTACCAACCCAGGTTCTCCGTGACCGCCCTGGTGCAGGGCAGGCCGGCGACGAAATCCACCCCGGCATGCACTGCCCTGGCAAAGTCCTGCACTACCAGCCGGGGCTCCAGCAGATCGCCGCCAACGGCTGTTTCGATGAGCACCGTTTGTCCGTCGATATCGAGTACGCCCACGACCTCCGGAGCCCCCTGCCCGGACCCCACACCCATCGATTTCAGCCCAAGCAGCACGTCGGCTTCCTTCCGCACGCTGGCGTTGTCTCCCGGCTGGCGGGGAACCTTCACCACCAGGCTTGGGCGGTCGGCACCTTCAGCAAAAATGAGTGCCACCACGTGCCGGGACGTGGCGAACCGGGGTGTCAGCAGGAGTGTGGCCCATTTTCGGGACATCCCGAACTTTGCAAGCTCAAGGTCCCCGTAGTGGTCTGAGAGGATCTGGTCGATGTAGTTCACACAGCGTCCTTCCCCGGTGCTGTCTCCGGCCACCGGCCGATCACAGTCCCGCAGGGGGCAGCGATATCGAACAAGCCCAGCGTCAATGCCAGCCCGGCCACTGCCGCCTTGGCCTTTCCGAAACGTGCTCCGGAGTAGTGGGCCAGGGTATCCCGGACGGCGGCAACGGACGCTGTGGGCACCAGGCGTTCGGGTCCTTCGAACCGTGGCACATGCCAGTAGACCGCCACATCTTCAAAACCCAGTTTCTCCAAGGTCCGCTTCCACCCCGCGAGGGTGAGCGGCCCCGAATAGGGTCGGAGCGAGCGTTCGGCCTGGATACAGATCCATCCGTTCGGCCGGAGGGAGGAGGCCGCCGCTTTGACAAGGTCCGGGCCGGGCCGTGAGAGCAGCACCGCATCGAGATCCGACGCCGCCGTCCGGCCAGGGCCTGGCTCAATACTCCGCGCGCCCGGGTCCAGCAGGCGGATGGCTGCCATCGCTTCGGAATTGATCCTGCCGCCGTAACCAAGCTTCCGGGTCCTCTCAGCGGGGAGCAGGAAGCGCCAGTCCAGGAGCATCCACATATGCAGGGGGATCGGCTCCGGAGCTGCCGGTGCAGCCGCCGGCCCGCCGGCGACGACCTTCCACAAAAGTTCGGAAGCCTTCCTTCGGACCCGGGCCGCGGATTCGCTGGCATCGATGATGTGCGCTGACGGAAGACCTGCAGCCAGTTCCAGGTAGGCGTTCCGCCACTGTTCGAGCACCTCCGGGCTGTGTTCGCCTTTGCGGGCAAACATCACCTCACCCGGTGCATCGAGCAGCAGGAGAAGGTCCGGCTTGGGCTGAACGTGAAGAGCCAGGCCGTCTGAAAGCCTGCGCAGCCGGCTCTTCGCCTCTCCCCCGCCAAGCATTCCGTCCTGGGCAAGCCTGTCCAGGAGCACCAGTCTCCCCCGATGGGATTGGTATCTTGCAGTGAGGCCTCCCCGCACCGAGCGGAACACTTTCCTGGCAAGGAAACCCCCGGGAACCACACGGATCCACCGGTCTGAGGGACTGCTGGCCCAAAGGCCCATATAGACGTACGACGACGGCAACGGGCAGTGGGAGCGCAGCCCGTGGAGCAGCGTTGTCTTCCCGGCTCCATCCGGAGCGAGGACGCCGACCACAGGTCCGCGGCCCTGGAGGCGCGGACCAACACG
>JABFWC010000260.1 GCA_013362385.1 Pseudarthrobacter sp. | reverse complement strand
AGCAGGTGCTGCGGATTCCCGACGGCGTCGACCTGGTGACAGCGGCGTCGCTTCCCGAGGTGTCGGCGACCGTCTACTCGAACCTGGTGATGACCGCGCAGCTGCAGCCGGGCGAGACCGTCCTCATCCACGGGGCCACGGGCGGGATCGGCACGATGGCCATCCAACTGGCGAAAGCGCTCGGCGCCCGGGTGGCTGCCACTGCGGGTTCTGACGAAAAGGTCAGCACCGCCAAGGCCTTCCTGGGTGCCGACATCGCCATTAACTACGCGGAGGAGGACTTTCCGGAAAGCCTCCGCCGGCAGAACGACGGCAGGGGCGCGGATGTCATCCTCGATGTGGTGGGCGCCAAGTACCTGCCGCAAAATGTGGACGCCCTGGCGGAGTATGGACGCCTGGTGGTGATCGGCCTGCAGGGAGGTACCAAGGGCGAACTGGATCTGGGGCTGCTGCTGAAGAAGCGCGCCGCGGTGGTGGCCACAGCCCTCCGTCCCCGGCCGGTCGCCGAGAAGGGGGCGATCATGACTGCGGTGCGGGACGCGGTTTGGCCCCTGGTGGCCGACGGCAGGATCCGGCCCCTGGTGGCGAAGACGTTCCCGTTGGAGCAGGTCGGCGCCGCGCACCGGTACTTCGACAGCGGGGATCACGTAGGAAAGATCCTGCTGGTCATGTAGGCATAAATACTGGGTATGGGCCTCCAGCCCGTTGACGGACTACCCTGTTCTATACGCGGTATGCACGGTTCCTGGGGGCGTGTGCATGCCGGTAATGACCAAGCCCGGGGGAGCAGCATGTCGATACGCCACAGCCTCCTCGCCCTGCTGCAGGACCAGCCGCGATACGGCTACCAGTTGAGGGTCGAGTTTGAGAACCGGACCGGGGCCACCTGGCCGCTGAACATCGGACAGGTTTACACCACGCTGGACCGCCTGGAACGGGACGGCCTCGTCGCCAAGAAGGGCGACGACGGCGAGGGGCATGTCGTGTACAGCATCACCGCCGCCGGGAAGGCGGAGGTGCAGGACTGGTTCGCGGCCCCCGTGGAGCGTAACAATCCGCCGCGCAATGAACTTGCCATCAAGCTGGCGCTCGCTGTCACGCTGCCCGGCGTGGACGTCCAGGCCATCATCCAAGCGCAGCGGGTGGCCTCGATCCGGGCGCTGCAGGACTACACCAAGGCCCGCAGGGACACCGCGGCCAACCAGCGGGCAGCCGACACCGCATGGCTGCTGGTCCTGGACTCATTGATCTTTCAGACCGAAGCGGAGGTCCGCTGGCTGGACCTGTGCGAGGCCCGGATGGTCCAGCGATCGCAGGCCGGATAGGCATTAGGCCACACTTTTGGGTCTTTTTGTTCGCCGGGATCGGGCCTACGGTGGGGGTGCACGAGCCGCCCGCCGGGCGGTGGAACTTACGGAGGAACTTCATGACAACCCACGTTGCCGACTGCAGTGTCACCCGTTGTTCGTTCAACGACCACGCAGGCTGCACTGCACACGCCATCACCGTTGCCGGAACCCAGGACCACGCGTCCTGCGCCACGTTCATCGAAACCGGCATCCACGGCGGCCTGCCCAAGGTGCTGGCCGATGTTGGAGCATGCCAGCGCGCCGAGTGCGTCCACAACGACCACCTGATGTGCAACGCACCGGAGGTCCATGTGGGCCCGGGCGCCGACAACGCCGACTGCCTCACCTACGCGCACGCCTGAACCTGCCCTCACGCTTGGGCGCACCTGCGCTTGCCGAAACCAAGGCTCCCGTCCTGAACACCGGGCGGGAGCCTTTGGCTGTGCCGGCGCCCGCCGTCGTGACCCCCTGGCCCTGCTCGTTCGTCGCCGGTCCGCCGCCGCTCGCCGCATAGCCCCGCGCCGGGCAGGGTACGGACGCTTTTGGCATGCCCGGCGTTGGTAGGGTGCCGGATAGCAGAAGAGGGAAACTCTCAAGGAGGAGACATGGCCGGATTGCCGGACCAGGGGAAAAGCCAAACCACGGCGGAGGGCGGGATTGCCACCGACCCGGACCTTCCCCCGCCAGCTGTGGATGAGGCGAGGCTCGACGCCGAAGACCGGAAATGGACTCCGGGCAGGATTGCGCTCTGGGCAGCCATCGCGCTGCTGGGCGGGGTTGCCTGGTTCATGCTGGCCATCGTCCGCGGCGAGACCGTCAACGCCATCTGGTTCGTTTTCGCCTCAGTCTGCACGTACCTGATCGGCTACCGCTTCTACTCCAAGGTGATCGAGCGGTACATCACCAAGCCTGACGACCGCCGCGCAACCCCGGCCGAGTACAAGGCAGACGGCAAGGACTACGTCCGGACCGACCGCAACGTCCTGTTTGGCCACCACTTCGCCGCCATCGCCGGCGCCGGCCCGCTGGTTGGCCCCATCATCGCGGCCCAGATGGGCTACCTGCCCGGCACCATCTGGATCATCGTGGGCGTCGTCCTTGCCGGCGCCGTGCAGGACTACCTGGTGATGTTCTTCTCCATGCGCCGCGGCGGCCGGTCCCTGGGCCAGATGGCGCGGGAGGAACTGGGCGTCATCGGCGGTACCGCTGCCCTGATCGCCACCCTGCTGATCATGGTGATCATCGTTGCCATCCTGGCGCTCGTCGTCGTCAACGCCCTGGGGGAAAGCCCCTGGGGTGTCTTCTCGGTGGGCATGACCATCCCCATCGCCCTGTTCATGGGCGTCTACCTCCGCTTCCTGCGGCCGGGCAAGGTCATGGAGGTCTCCATCATCGGCTTCGTGCTGCTGATGGCCGCCATCATCGGCGGCGGCCTGGTGGCCCAGACCGAATGGGGCGCCACGGTTTTCCACTTGGACAAGGTGACCATCGCCTGGGGCCTGCTCATCTACGGCTTCATCGCCGCGATCCTGCCGGTCTGGCTGCTGCTGGCCCCGCGCGACTACCTCTCCACGTTCATGAAGATCGGCGTGATCGTGATGCTGGCGCTGGCCATCATCGTGGTCCGGCCCGAGGTCGCGGTCCCGGCCTTCAGTGAATTCGCCGGCCGCGAAAACGGCCCGGTGTTGTCCGGGGCACTGTTCCCCTTCCTGTTCGTCACCATCGCCTGCGGTGCGCTGTCCGGCTTCCACGCCCTGATCTCCTCCGGCACCACCCCCAAGCTCGTGGAGAAGGAACGGCAGACCCGGTACATCGGCTACGGCGGAATGCTGATGGAATCCTTCGTGGCCATCATGGCGCTCGTGGCAGCCATCTCGATCGACCGCGGCCTGTACTTCGCCATGAACGCCCCCGCAGCGCTTACCGGCGGCACGGTGGAAACGGCAGCCACCTGGGTGAACAGCCTGGGCCTGAGCGGCGTCAACATCACGCCCGGCCTGCTGAGTGAAACCGCGGCCAACGTCGGCGAGCAGAGCATCGTCTCCCGCACGGGTGGTGCGCCCACGCTCGCTGTGGGCCTGGCACACATCATGCAGCAGTTCATTGGCGGGACGGCCATGATGGCGTTCTGGTACCACTTCGCCATCATGTTCGAGGCGCTCTTTATCCTCACCGCAGTGGACGCCGGTACCCGCGTTGCACGGTTCATGCTGCAGGACTCGATCGGCAACTTCGTCCCCAAGTTCAAGGAGGCCTCCTGGCGCCCCGGCGCCTGGCTCTGCACCGCCATCATGGTGGCTGCCTGGGGTGCCGTGCTGTTGATGGGTGTGACAGATCCGCTGGGCGGCATCAACACGCTGTTCCCGCTGTTCGGCATCGCCAACCAGCTGCTGGCCGCCATTGCCCTGGCCGTCTGCCTGGCGATCGTCGCCAAGCGCGGCACCTTCAAGTACTTGTGGATTGTTGCCCTGCCGCTCGCTTTCGCCGCGGTGGTGACCATCACTGCCAGCTACCAGAAGATCTTCTCGCCCGTCCCGGCTGTTGGCTACTTCGCCAACAACGCGGCCTTCAGCAAGGCCCTGGCCGACGGCAAGAAGGAGTTCGGTACCGCCAAGACGGTGGCCGCCATGGAAGCGGTGGTCCGCAACACCGCCATCCAGGGCTGGCTGTCCGTGATCTTCGTGGTGCTCAGCATCATCGTGATCGCGACGGCGGTGCTCGCCACGGTCAAGGCGTTCCGGGACAGGGCGGCCGGGAGAGCCACCACGGACAATGAGGACCCGGCCGTTCCGTCGCGGGTCTTTGCCCCTGCCGGTCTGGTGCCGACGGCTGCCGAGCGTGAATTGGCTGCCGAGTGGGCGCAGCTCCCGGCCGAAGCCCGGCTTGAGCGGATGGGACACTGATGGGTGCGGGCATCGCCCTGGTGGCCAACGGGTTCCGCGGGTTCGCCCGCTACCTGGGCGGTATCGTGGGCGCTGACGCCTACGCCAAGTACCTCGAACACCACAAGGCGGCCGGACACGGCGAGGCGCCGCTGACCGAGCGCGAGTTCTGGCGGGACCGCACGGACCGCCAGGACAGCAACCCCCAGGGCAGATGCTGCTGATTGAGCCCGCAGCGGACAAGCCCTTTACGGCACTTCATCAAGGGCCCTGGGCTGACGGCGCATGAGAGTATGAACGCATGAGCGATGCCAAAGACACTCAGGCAGCTGAGGACCTCCCGGTAGAAGGCACCCCCGTTGACGACAGCCAGGAGC
>JABFWC010000056.1 GCA_013362385.1 Pseudarthrobacter sp. | reverse complement strand
AACGCTTCCCGGACGCTGTTCATGGACCTTGAAACACTGCAGTGGGACGACGGAATCCTGGCGGCGTTCGGTGTGCCGCGCAGCATGCTGCCGGAGATCAAGTCCTCCTCCGAGGTGTACGGGACCGTCCACAGCTCCCAGTTGCTGAGGGAAACGCCGGTGGCGGGCATCCTGGGCGACCAGCAGGCCGCCACCTTTGGGCAGGCCGCCTTCGCCGCCGGCGAGGCCAAAAACACCTACGGCACCGGCTGCTTCCTGATCTTCAACACCGGCGAAGACATCGTGCACTCGAAGAACGGGCTGCTCACCACCGTGGGTTATAAGCTGGGCGACGCCAAGCCGCACTACGCCCTGGAAGGGTCCATCGCCGTCACCGGCTCGCTCATCCAGTGGCTGCGCGACAACCTGGGCATGATCAGCAGCGCCCCCGAGGTTGAGGCCCTGGCGGCGTCGGTAAAGGACAATGGCGGGGTCTACATCGTTCCGGCCTTCTCCGGGCTCTTCGCCCCCTACTGGCGCTCCGACGCCCGCGGCGCCATCGTGGGCCTGACCCGCTTCGTCAACCGGAACCACATCGCCCGCGCCGCGCTGGAGGCGACCGCCTTCCAGACCCGCGAAGTGCTCGACGCCGTGAACGCCGACGCAGGCGTGCCGCTCACCGAGCTGAAGGTCGACGGCGGCATGGTCGCCAATGACGCCCTCATGCAGTTCCAGGCGGACATCCTCGGCGTCCCGGTGATCCGTCCGAAGGTCATCGAAACCACGGCGCTGGGCGCGGCGTACGCTGCCGGCCTCGCGGTCGGCTTCTGGAAGGACCTGGGGGAGTGCTCGGCCAACTGGTCCGAGGACAAGCGCTGGGAACCGCAGCTGGACCAGGCCGAACAGGACCGGCAGCTGCGGCTCTGGAAGAAGGCGGTCACCAAATCCATGGACTGGGTCGACGAGGACGTTCGCTAAATCCCGCTTGGGTTGAGGAAGGCGGCCCCTGCCCCGCCCGCTTCGCGGTGCCCACCACACCCGGGCGAGGGGGCGCCTTCCTCAACCTTTCCGCGGCCTCCCAAACGCGGCGCCTGTTTCCATGTATTGCTGGACACGCGGTAAGGTGAAGGTATGCGTGCGATCCTTCTGCTTAGCTAGCCGCCCGGCGTCCGTAAACTTCGGACAGTTGAGCGGCAGCCCCTCCATGGTGAGGGGCTTTTGTGTGTCCGGGGCATGCCGCCGGGCCGGCAGTGGAAGGATCAGGCCGTTATGGCAGCACAGATGCCGTAACAGAACAGAAGAGGGCAGCAGTGGGCGTTCAGCCGGAGACAGAGACCGGAACAGCAACAACAGTGTCGGCGGAAGTGCCTGAAGAGGGCACCTACAGCTTCACCGCCATGGAGGCCAAGTGGCCGCAGGTGTGGGAGGACCTCAAGGTCTTCACGCCGGTGGACGACGGCTCCCGGGAACGCCGCTACGTGCTCGACATGTTCCCGTACCCCTCCGGTGACCTGCACATGGGCCACGCGGAGGCATTCGCCATGGGTGATGTGGTGGCGCGCTACCTGCGCCAGAAGGGCTACGACGTCCTCCACCCCATCGGCTGGGATTCCTTCGGCCTGCCGGCGGAAAACGCTGCCATCAAGCGCAACGCCCATCCCAGCGAGTGGACCTACGCCAACATCGACACCCAGGCCGCCTCGTTCAAGCGGTACGCGATTTCGGCTGACTGGTCCCGCCGGCTGCACACCTCCGACCCCGAGTACTACCGCTGGACCCAGTGGCTGTTCAAGCGCTTCTACGAGCGCGGCCTGGCATACCGCAAGAACTCCCCGGTCAACTGGTGCCCCAAGGACCAGACCGTGCTCGCCAACGAACAGGTCGTCAACGGCGCCTGCGAGCGCTGCGGCACCACCGTCACCAAGAAGTCGCTCAACCAGTGGTACTTCAAGATCACCGACTACGCCGACCGCCTCCTCGACGACATGGAGCAGCTGCGCGGCCACTGGCCCGAGCGCGTCCTGGCCATGCAGAAGAACTGGATCGGCCGTTCCGAGGGTGCCCACGTCAACTTCGTCGTAGAGGCCGACGGCGGCAAGCCCGCCAAGGACGTCACCGTCTTCACCACCCGCCCGGACACCCTCTACGGCGCAACGTTCTTCGTTGTGGCCGCCGACGCACCGCTCGCCGTCGAACTCGTCACCGATGAGCACGCAGCAGCCTTGGACGAATACCGCGAGCAGGTCAAGGCGCTGTCCGAAATCGAGCGCCAGTCCACCGAGCGGGACAAAACCGGCGTCTTCACCGGGCGCTACGCCATCAACCCCCTGAACGGCGAGAAGCTGCCCGTGTGGGCCGCCGACTACGTACTGGCCGACTACGGCACCGGCGCCATCATGGCCGTGCCCGCCCATGACCAGCGCGACCTCGACTTTGCCCGCACATTCGACCTGCCCGTCCGCGCCGTCCTGGACACCGGTGAAGAGGACCCGGCCGTCTCCGGCACGGCGACGGCAGGGGAAGGCACCCTGATCAACTCGGGTGAACTTAACGGGCTGCCCAAGGCCGAGGCCATCCCCGCCGCCATCGCCATCCTGGAGCGCCAGGGCACCGGCGAGAAGTTCGTGAACTTCCGGCTCCGCGACTGGCTGCTCAGCCGCCAGCGCTTCTGGGGCACGCCGATTCCCATCATCCATTGCCCTGCCTGCGGCGAAGTGCCCGTTCCCGACGAGCAGCTGCCCGTCACGCTGCCCTCCGACCTGCGCGGCGAAGACCTGGCCCCCAAGGGCACCTCCCCGCTCGCCGCCGCGGAGTCCTGGGTCAACGTCGAATGCCCTTCCTGCCACGGTCCCGCAAAACGGGACACAGACACGATGGACACGTTCGTCGACTCCTCCTGGTACTTCCTGCGCTTCGTCTCGCCCCAGTACACCGAGGGCCCGTTCGACCCGGAGAAGATCAACGACTGGATGCCCGTGGGCCAGTACGTCGGCGGCGTCGAGCACGCCATCCTGCACCTGCTCTACGCCCGGTTCTTCACCAAGGTCATCAACGACCTCGGCATGATCGAGGCCAACGAGCCGTTCAGCGCCCTGCTGAACCAGGGCCAGGTGCTCAACGGCGGCAAGGCCATGAGCAAGTCGCTGGGCAACGGAGTGGACCTGGGCGAACAGCTCGACAAATACGGCGTGGACGCCGTCCGCCTCACCATGGTCTTCGCCTCCCCGCCCGAGGACGACGTCGACTGGGCGGACGTCTCCCCGTCCGGCTCCGCCAAGTTCCTGGCCCGCGCCTGGCGCCTCGCCCAGGACGTCGCCAGCGGGCCCGGTGCCGATTTCGCCGCCGGTGACCGTGCGCTGCGTTCCGTCACGCACCGCACCATCGCCGACGCCGCCGAACTCCTGGACGCCAACAAGTTCAACGTGGTGGTGGCCAAGCTGATGGAGCTGGTCAACGCCACCCGCAAGGCCATCGACTCCGGTGCCGGCGGGGCGGACCCCGCGGTCCGCGAAGCCGCCGAAGCGGTCGCCGTCATCCTCAGCCTGTTCGCGCCCTACACGGCAGAGGACATGTGGAACATCCTCGGCCACCCGGCCTCGGTGGCGAACGCGGGCTGGCCCGCACACGACCCGGCCCTGCTGGTCCAGGACACGGTCACAGCTGTTGTCCAGGTCCAGGGCAAGGTCCGGGACCGGCTCGAGGTTTCCCCGCAGGTCTCCGAGGACGAACTGCGCGAACTGGCCCTGGCCTCGGAAAACGTGCAGCGTGCCCTCGACGGCCGCGGCATCCGGACCGTGATCGTGCGGGCCCCTAAGCTGGTGAACATCGTCCCGGCCTAGCGGCCGCCAGCACGGACACACCGGCCACCGGACCAGCTCCGGTGGCCGGGCCCACCCCCAGGAGGCCACTCTTGCCCGACAGTAACACCGCAGCCTGGGCCTGGTTCCGGGCACGGGTGGCCGCACTCCGGCAAACCCCCCGCACCGCCGTGCCGGTGCGCACCGCAGTGGTGACGGACTCGGCAGCCGCGCTGCCGGCGGACTGGCTGGCCGGCCCCGTGGGGGACGGCGTGCTGACCGTGGTTCCGATGCCCGTCAGGGTGGGGGCGGAAATCTACGGCGAGGGCGAAGACGACATCCTGGACACCATTGCCGTCGCCCTGGCCGCCGGCACCGCGGTGAAAACCTCCCGGCCGTCACCCGGGCAATTCGAGCAGGCGTACCGCGCCGCCGAACGCAGTGGCTTCGATGCCGTCGTATCCGTCCACATTTCGGCGGAACTGTCCGGAACCGCTGACGCTGCGCGCCTTGCGGCGGCTCGGGTCGGCATCCCCGTGGAAGTCGTCGATTCGCAGACCGTCGGCATGGCGCAGGGCATGGCAGTGCAGGCAGCCGTGGAGGCCGCGGTCTCCGGCGCGGACGCGGCCGCTGTCGCCGCCGCCGCCCGTGCGCAGGCGGCACGGACCCGCGTCTACTTTTACGTCCCCAGCCTTGAGCAACTGCGACGCGGAGGGCGGATCGGGGCCGCGGCGTCATTGCTGGGCACCATGCTCGCCATCAAACCCCTCCTGGCGGTCGACGGCGGCAGGATCGTTCCCTTGGAAAAGGTGCGTTCGGCAGCCCGGGCCAGCGCGCGC
>JABFWC010000090.1 GCA_013362385.1 Pseudarthrobacter sp. | reverse complement strand
CCACCGGAAAGACCCGCCGCTGGGTCTACCTGCACTACTTCAAAGCCGGCCAGCCCTCCATCAACTGGCTGGACCCCACCTTCGCCGGCATGCGCCTGGTGGTGGGCGACGCGCTGCACTCACTCGTGGACCTGGGCACCGGCGCGCTTCGGCTGGATGCGAACGGGTTCCTGGGCGTTGAAAAGAGCGCCGAGGAACAGCCCGGCTGGTCCGAGGGGCACCCCCTGTCCGAGGCCGCCAACCAGCTGATCGGCTCCATGATCCGCAAGGTGGGCGGGTTCTCCTTCCAGGAACTGAACCTCACCATCGACGACATCAAGGCAACCTCCGAGTCGGGCCCCGACCTCTCCTACGACTTCATCACCCGGCCCGCGTACCACTACTCCCTGGTCACTGCGGACACCGAGTTCCTGCGGCTGACGCTGCGGCTGTCCATGGAGATCGGCGTGGACCAGGCCTCATTGGTCCACGCCCTGCAGAACCATGACGAACTCACGTATGAGCTCCTGCACTTCGCCGCCGGGCACCGGGACGAGATGTTCGAGCTCAACGGGGAGGAACTCACCGGCGGGGAGCTGGCGGAGCGGGTCCAGCAGACCCTGCGCGACCGCCTGACCGGCGAGAACGGGCCTTACAACGCGGTGTTCACCACCAACGGCATCGCCTGCACAACGGTCAGCTTCATCATGGCGGCCCTGGGCATCAAGGACCCCGCAGCGGTCACGCCGGAGCAGGAAGCGCAGATCCGCGACGTCCACCTGCTCCTGGCCATGTACAACGCCCTGCAGCCCGGCGTCTTCGCCCTGTCCGGCTGGGACCTCACCGGCATCATGGCCCTGGACCGCAGCAGCGTGCGTGAGCTCACCGCCCAGGGCGACACCCGCTGGATCAACCGCGGCGCCCATGACCTCATGGGAACCAGTCCGGACGCCACCACGTCCTCGGCAGGCATGCCCCGCGCCCGGAGCCTCTATGGGCCGCTGCCGGAGCAACTGCAGGACCCGGACTCGTTCGCGCGGCGGCTGCAGCGGATTCTTGCTGTCCGTGAAGACAGCGGCATCGCCACGGGCACGCTGCTGGATGTTCCGGAGGTGTCCAACCGCGGGGCGCTAGTGCTGGTGAACCGGCTGAAGGACGGTTCACTGCAGGTTACGGCGCTGAACTTCTCCGGGCAGGACATCGCCGGCAGCATCCAGTCCAACGAGCTGCCGCCCGGGGCCAACGTCAGGGACCTGTTCTCAGGCGAGACTGTGGGGCAGGTGGACGACCTGCACAGCTTCTTCCTCGAACTGCCGGCCTACGGCGGCACCGCGCTGCTGCTGACTGAGGCGCCGGGGCCGGAGGCCGAGGCCTAGGGCCGGGGCTGGCGCCGGGAGCCCGCGGCGTCAGCCCGCCATGGCAGCGGCCAGCGCCGCTTCGACGACGGCCGGGGAGAGGACATGCCGGGTCACCAGCTGGCTCGCCCCCAGGACGGCCGCCTGGCTGCCGGCACGCGAAACGCTGATGCGCAGGTGGGAGGTGGCCAGGGGCGGCGAGCGGCGGTACACCACCTCGCGGATGCCGGCCACCAGGTGCTCACCGGCCTCCCCCATGCTCCCGCCCACCACAATGACGGACGGGTTGAGCAGGTTCACCACGGTAGCCAGGACCTCGCCAATGTCACGGCCGGCCTGGCGCACCGCCTGGATCGCCTGGAGGTTTCCGTCCGCGGCAAGCCGGAGCACGTCTGTGCCCTTGGATACGTCCAGCCCGTACCCACGCAGGGAACGGGCGACGGCGGGCCCGGACGCCAGCGCCTCCAGGCACCCGTAGTTGCCGCAGGCACACAGGACATCGCCGCCCCGCGCCACCTGCACGTGCCCCAGGTCCCCCGCCGTGCCGTTGGCACCGCGCTGCAGTTCGCCGCTGCTGATGATGCCGGAGCCGATGCCGGTGGCCACCTTCACGAAGAAGAAGTCGCCGTGCTCGGGCCAGTGCGCGGCCTGTTCCCCCAGCGCCATGATGTTCACGTCGTTGTCCACCAGCACGTGGACCGGGAAGGTGCGTTGGACGTAGCTGACCACGTCGAAACCGTCCCATCCGGGCATGATCGGCGGTTTCACCGGCTTGCCGCTGCGGTGCTCCACGGGGCCGGGAAGCCCGATGCCGATCCCGGCAAGTTCATCGGCGTTCCGCCCGGCGGACGCGAGAAGCTCCTTGCCCTGCGCCAGCACCTGGTCCAGGACGGCCTCGGGGCCGTCGGCCACTTGCTGGGCCAGCCGGTGCTCTGCCAGGATCTTCCCACCGAGGTCCGTAACCGCCACGATGAGGTGCGTCGCCCCGACATCCACTGCCAGGACCAGGCGCGCGGCCGGGTTGAAGGCAAAGCGCGACGGCGGCCTGCCGCCGCTGGAGAGCGCCTCGCCTGCGGGGCCCACCAGGCCGGAGGCCATGAGCGCGTCAATCCGGGAGGCGACCGTGGAACGGGCAAGCCCTGTGCTCAGGGCGAGCTCGGCACGCGTGCGGGCCTTGCCGTCGCGCAGGAGCTGGAAGAGGTCCCCGGCACGCGAAAGGCTGCCGATGTCGGAGTCTTTTCCGGCCTGCCTGCCCTTCGCTCGAATCATGGGTTAGTCATAACACTCTTACTTCCTGCTGTCACTACGGCATAACTGCGATGCGAAACAAACAGCTTTTGCTTGACGTCCGTCAGAAGTAGTCCTACGTTGTGATGGACTGCACACATGCGCGGGAGTAATGCCGGTCATAAGCCGTAGTGATCCTGCCGCTAGGGACGAGCCGCCAGCGTCCGACCTCGCTGCTCGAAGCAAACCACCGCACAAAGGAACCCCATGTCGTACTCACTGCAGCTCTACACCCTCCGCAACGCCATCGCCGAGGACCTTCCCGGCACCATCAGGAAGGTGGCGGAGATCGGCTTCACCCAGGTGGAGCCCTACAACTTCGTGGCCAATGCGAAGGAACTCGGTGCCGCCCTCAAGGCGAACGGCCTCACCGCGCCATCCGGCCACGCGCCCCTGATGAGCCAGGACCAGGACGAGATCTTCGCGGCGGCAAAGGAACTGGGCATCGGCACCGTCATCGACCCGTACCTGCCGGCGGAGCACTGGCAGAAGGCCGAAGACATCCAGAGCACGGCCGCGAAGCTGAACGCCGCGGCGAAGAAGGGCGCGGAGTACGGCATCCGGGTGGGCTACCACAACCACGCCTGGGAACTGGAGTCGATCATTGATGGCCACACCGCGCTGGAGTACTTTGAAAGCCTGCTTGACCCGGAACTGGTCCTGGAAGTGGACACCTACTGGGCGGCCGTGGGCGGCCAGGACCCGGTGGACGTCCTCGCCAGGCTCGGCGACCGGGTGAAGTTCATCCACATCAAGGACGGCCCCTTGAACAAGGACAACAAGGCCCAGCAGCCGGCCGGCCAGGGCAAGGTCCCGGTCCTGGACGTCATCGCCGCAGCAAAGTCCCTGGAGGTGGGCGTGGTGGAGTTCGACGACTACTCCGGCGACATCTTCGAGGGCATCGCACAGAGCCTGGCCTTCCTGAACGGGAACACCACGGAAGGAGCAACGGCGTGAGCACTCCCGCAAGCAAACCGGTCCGCAGCGGCCCGGTGGGCGTCGGCGTAATCGGCGCCGGGGTCATCAGCAAGCAGTACCTGGACAACCTCACCGCATTCCCGGACCTGAAAGTCCACGTCATCGCGGACCTCTTCGAGGACGCAGCGGAGGCCCGCGCCAAGGAATACGGCATTGCGGAGTGGGGCGGCGTGGACAAGGCCCTGAACCATCCCGACGTCGAAATCATCGTCAACCTCACTATTCCCGCGGCCCATGTGGAGGTGGCCACCGCCGCCGTCAAGGCCGGCAAGCACGTCTGGACCGAGAAGCCGTTCAGCCTGGACCGTGAATCGGGCCTGGGCCTGCTCAAGACCGCAGACTCGGCCGGCATCCGCCTCGGCTGCGCCCCGGACACCTTCCTCGGAGCCGGCATCCAGACCGCCCTGCGGCTGATCCAGCGCGGCGACATCGGCACCCCGCTGACCGCGATGACCACGTTCCAGACCCCCGGCCCCGAGTCATGGCACCCGAACCCGGCCTTCCTCTTCCAGCACGGCGCCGGCCCCCTGTTCGACATGGGCCCGTACTACCTCACCACGCTGGTCCAAACCTTCGGCTCCATCCGCAAGGTGGCCGCCGTCGGGTCCAAGGCCAAGGATGTGCGCGTCATCGGCTCCGGCCCCAAGGCCGGTGAGGAATTCACCGTCGAGGTGCCCACCCACGTCTCGGCCATGGCGCAGTTTGAGTCCGGCGCCTCCTCGCACAGCGTGTTCTCCTTCGAATCCCCCCGCACCCGGATGGGCTTCGTGGAAATCACCGGCACCGAGGCCACCATTTCGCTGCCGGACCCCAACTACTTCACCGGCGACATCAAGCTCTGGCGCGCCGGTGACGAGGACTGGACCACCGTCCCCGCCACCGGGCCCGCCAACGGCCGCGGCATGGGCGTGCTGGACATGGCCCGCTCGATCCGCGCCGGGGTTCCGCACCGCGCCACCGGCGACCTGGCGTACCACGTGCTGGACACCATGGTCTCCATCTCGGAGTCCATCGATTCGCGCACGTTCGTCGACGTCGAAAGCTCGGCCCCGGCCTCCCCAGCC
>JABFWC010000149.1 GCA_013362385.1 Pseudarthrobacter sp. | reverse complement strand
CCCAATGCGCCCCGTCGCCGCGCCGCCGCAGTGTCGGCGGGTCGGCGTCGAGCACGCGCGCGCCGCCGAGCACCGACCGGCTTCCGGGGTCGCGCAGCACTAACCGGTCTCCGAGGACGAGGGGCAGGTGCCGGTCAAGGACGAGGCGGGCGTGGTCCGCCCCGAAAGGACGCAGCCGGGCGGGCACGGATGCAGTGCCTACGTGCACCATCAATTGCTCCGGCACCTCCGTATAGGCCACGCCGGCGGTGCGTTGGATGCCAACGACGCCGGTGGTGGGCCAGGCATCGGGGGTCACCAGCGCATCTCCTCGCCGGATATCCGTCGCGGCAACGTCGCGCAGGTTCAACGCCACACGGCTGACGGGCTCCACGGAGACGTAGGAGGTGTCGCGGCTTTGCAGGCCGCGGACCACGACGGGGCGGGACCCGGTGTGGCCGAGCAACTGCAGCCGGTCGCCCTGGGCAAGTGTGCCTGCGGCCAGTGTTCCGGTCACTACCGTTCCGGAACCGGTTATCGTGAAGGACCGGTCCACCCACAGCCGGACCCGCCCGGTGGTGGCGGGAGCAGGCACGGCGGCCAGGACGGCGTCGAGCGTTGCACGCAGGTCGCCCAGGCCTGTCCCGTCGACGGCCGACACAGCCACTGCCGGCGCATCGCCCAGGCCCGTCCCTGCGAGCTCCGTCCGGGACCTGGCAAGTACATCCGCAATCCGCTGCCCGGATGCCCGGTCCGCGCGGCTAAGGACGACAACACCGTGCTCGATGCCAAGCGCGGCGACGGCGTCCCGGTGGTCACTTGACTGCGCCTGCCAGCCTTCGTCGGCGGCGACGACGAAACAGACCACGGGAGCGGGGCCAATGCCGGCAAGCATGTTGCCGAGGAAGCGTTCATGGCCGGGCACGTCCACGAACGCCACGTCCTGTCCCGAGGGCAGTGTCGTCCAGGCATAGCCAAGGTCGATGGTCAGTCCGCGGCGCCGTTCCTCCTCCCAACGGTCCGGCTCCATGCCGGTGAGGGCGCGGACCAGGGTGCTCTTGCCGGAGTCGACGTGTCCGGCTGTGGCTACAACGTGCACGGCTCAGCCCGCCGCGCCTGCGTCCGCAGCCTGCAACGCGCCCAGCGCATAGCGGACCGCGTCGAGTATCCGCTCATCATCGGCCGGGGGCACGCAGCGCAGGTCGATCAGGCAGGAGCCGTCGTGGACGCGCGGAAGCACGGCGGGGTCACCGGTCCGCAGGAGCCGCGCCAGTCCTTCGGGGAGCCGGAGGGCCCACCCGGGCAGGGGAAAACCGGGGGCACCGCCGCCGCCCACCCGGCCGTCATGCGGCAGCACAGGGACCCGAAGTTCCTGGGCCAGCCGCTCCGTGCGGCGCAGCAACTCCCCTGCGTCGGCATGCAGCGACTGGACAACCGGCGGCGGTCCGCCTGCAACGGTTGCTTCCAGTGCGGCGAGGGCGAGTTTGTCGGCGCGGACGGCCCGGGCGAGGGGATGGCGGGCCAACCGCGCGATGGTTTCCTTGCGGCCGAGCAGCAAGCCGGCCTGGGGTCCACCCAGCAGTTTGTCACCGCTGGCTATGACGACGTCGGCCCCGCCCACGAGTGCCGAGGCAACATCGGGTTCATCCGGCAGGTGCGGGTCAGGTGCCAGCAGTCCGCTGCCCAGGTCAGCCACCAGTGGCACGCCGTTCGCCGCCGCCAGCGGGCCTAGTTCGTGCAGCGGGACGGCGGAGGTGAATCCGTCAACGCGGAAGTTGCTCGGGTGCACCTTGAGCACGCAGCCGGTGTCCGGTCCGAGGGCTCCCGCGTAGTCACGGAGGTGCGTCCGGTTGGTCGTGCCGATCTCCCGAAGCCGTGCCCCCGTCGATTCCATCAGGTCGGTCAGCCTGAATCCGGCGCCGATCTCGACAAGTTCACCGCGGCTTACCACTATTTCCCGGCCGGCAGCGAGGGCCGTGGTCGCCAATACCAGTGCCGCAGCTCCGTTGTTCACCACCAGGGCGTCCTCCGCGGCGGGACAGGCGGCGAGTAAAGCAGCCCGGGCCCCGGCACCCCGGCGCGAGCGGCTGCCGTCTGCCAGGTCCAGCTCCACATCAACGTAGCCGCTCGCGGCGACAACCGCCTCCACCGCCGCCGGAGAAAGGGGTGCCCGCCCCAGGTTGGTGTGGACGATCACGCCGGTTGCGTTCAGCACAGGCCGCAGAGTGGTGGCGCAGCGGGCAGCGACGGCGGTCCCGAGGGCTTGTTCCACGTCGCCCGGTGGCAGCTCACCGCGCCGGGCCTGGTCCTGGACCTGCCGCACCAGCTCCCGAATGACGCGCTCGTTCAGCCGCGTCCGGGCCTCGCGGACGGCCGGCAGCGCCAGCAGGTCATTTGTGCGGGGAATCAGGCGGCGTGGATCGACCTGGACCAGGGCCCCTCCTTATTTCGCGGCGTAAGGCCGGTAGTTGGCGGTGGCGGACGGGAATCGAACCCGCCAAGCCGAGATGCTCAGCTTCACCGGTTTTGAAGACCGGGGGGCCCACCAGACCCCGGACGCCACCGCGCCTCAATATAGCAGGGTTGGCTGGAGGGGTACGCTAAGCGGGTGAATGAGGCTCAGACGTCCCTCCAGCAACTTGATGATGGTGCCGCCGGCGTGCTCCGGCTCACCGACTATGCACACGGCGGGGGCTGCGCGTGCAAGATTCCGCCAGGTGAACTCGAGGACGCGGTCCGCGGCCTGATCGGCCAGCCGGGCGCGGAGGTGCTGGTTGGCCTGGACAGCGGCGACGATGCCGCGGCCGTCCTGGTCCGGGACGACCTGGCCGTCCTGACCACCGCCGACTTTTTCACTCCCGTGGTCAATGACGCTTTCGACTGGGGCCGTATTGCGGCCGCCAATGCCCTCTCAGACATCTACGCGATGGGGGGCAAGCCGGTCACGGCGATCAACCTCGTCGGCTGGCCCCGCGGTGTCCTGCCGATGGAATTGATGACGGAAGTCCTCCGCGGCGGGCTGAGCGTGGCATCCCAGGCGGGGTGCCCGGTGCTCGGCGGCCACTCGATTGACGATCCGGAGCCGAAGTACGGCATGGCCGTTACAGGCGTCGCCCACCCCGACCGTTTGCTCCGCAACGATGCCGCCCGGCCCGGGCTGCCGATCACGCTCACCAAGCCACTCGGCGTCGGACTCCTGAACAACCGGCACAAGCAGACCGGCGAGGTGTTCGCTGAAGCGGTGGAGTCGATGGCGGCCCTCAACCGGGACGCAGCCGACGCCGCGGTTGCCGCCGGCGTCCAGGCGGCCACCGACGTGACGGGTTTTGGCCTGCTGGGGCACCTTTACAAGATGGTCCGTGCCTCGCAAGTGGGCGCCGTGATCGACATGAAAGCGGTACCGCTGATCGAGGGCGCGCGGGAGGCGCTGCGGGATGGCTTCGTCTCCGGCGGGACCCGGCGCAACCTTGACTGGGTGCGTCCGCACCTGGCCGCGGCACCCGGTGTCACCGAAGATGACCTGCTGCTCCTTGCGGACGCCCAGACCTCGGGCGGCCTACTGGTGGTCGGCGAACTGCCGGGATACCCCGTGATCGGCCACACCACCGCGGGCCGGGGCATCGACATCCGCTAGAGCCCGGCACTCCGATCAGCGGCCGGTTGTGATCGCGTCATCGGTGACGCCGGCGGCCCGGCGGGCCGCGAGCCGGTTCTTTTGCGGTTCGATGGTATAGCGCGGATCCTCGGCAGAGGCGAGGCCCGCCTCGAACACACCAAAGCGGGTCAGGGCCGAAGCTGCCAGCAAAGCCAGTCCGGAAGCGGCGGCCACCACCCTGTTACGGCCGCCCAGTAAAGTTCCCAGGCCACCAGCGACCGCCAGCCGCTCGCTCCATTTCAGCATTGCGCCCGCCTTGCCTTCGTGCAGAGGCTCCGCAGCTACCGGATCCATCCGGTGCTCCATCACCTTCATGGCAACCACTTCGCCGAGGACGCCAAGCACGGCGAGTTTTTGGGCCGGACCTGTCTCCTGAACCGGGGTGGTGACCATGGCCAGCCCGGCGGAGGCCAGGCACGCCGAACTAACGAAGACGAACGGCAATTCCTCGTGGGCAGCGTTCCACGTCGGCGTGGCGGTATCGCCGAGCAGGACCGCCGTGTAGGCCGCCAGCGGACCGGCGAATACGGCAGCCTCAACTCCGGCCGGACCTTCAACAGCCTGCAGTACCTTCCGCAACGGCCCCAGCGGAAGCCGGGTTCCGGTCATCCGGTCGATTTCGGCCACGGCCGTGACGGCGGTACCGGCGCTGAAGGCGCTGAGGATCCACGAGCCGACACTCATCGGGGAGGTCACCTTGAAGGTCCGCAGCATGTTCAGGAAACGCTCCGGCCTGCCCAGGTCCCTCACCAGGGCAACGGCGCCGGCGCTGACTGCCGTCAGGGCGCCCAGCCGTGCGTTCCGGCGCAGCGTCGGCCTTCCCGTCAGCTGCCCGCCGAGGCCCAGCAGGGCGGAGCCGGCCGCCACCCCGCCCAGGAACAGATAGATGGCGACGTCCTCGCCCCACGGAGCGGGTTTAACCACCGGACGGCCGTAGTAGGAGGTAAATTCAGCCTCCGGGACCATGGGCACTTCCCGGGAGCCGTCGCCATTGCCCCGGCGGCGGCCTGCGCTGCGGTTGCCTTCCTGCCGC
>JABFWC010000094.1 GCA_013362385.1 Pseudarthrobacter sp. | reverse complement strand
CGCCGCCAGCCCTTTCGGACCTAGGCGGCGGCCGCCCCCGCATCCGTGATGGCCGCCAGCAGCCATTGCTCCGACAGCGGGTCGCGACGCAGCTCGAAGGTGCGCAGCGCCGAGGTCGAGGTAAGACGGATTATCTACCCTTCAACTCTATTGCTGCAGGTCACAGCAGCGACGACGGGTTAGTTACGTTTGGCATGTGCAGAGTGGGAAGGTACTGCCTCGTGAATCTCAACTCCGGGCGAGAAGGCCGCGGATTCTGTGCGACAGATTACAGACCAGCACGTTAGCGGGGGTTAGCTTGATCCGATAGGCGTTGCCTGAAGCATTCCACCTCAGGAGGAGCGACGATGGGGGAACCTGAATAGTGGGGGGCCTGACGGGCTACCGCCGTGCTTGGGCACGTCTTGTCGTGTTGGTTTTCTTTGTTGCAGCCGCTGCTGTGACCGCGCTGCTGTTCCCGGTCCCGACTGTGGAGGAGGTGCAGTGGTACTTCACTGGCACCCGCTGGGGTCCGGCGGTTTTCATCCTTGGATATGCCGCGCTAACTCTTACACCGGTGCCCAAGAACGTGCTGTCGATCGGCGCCGGCGTGGTCTTTGGCGCAGCTGGGGGAGTAGGCGTGGTGGTGGTTGCGGCGCTGCTGGGTGCATCGGCTGCGTTCTGGTTGGGGCGTTGGCTGGGTCGGGAGGCTGTGGAGAATTACACGGGGGCCAGGGTGGGGAGACTGGATGAGGTGTTGAGGCGGCGGGGGGTTGGTGCGGTGGTTGGTGTGCGGCTGGTGCCGGTGTTGCCGTTCACTGCGATCAATTATCTGGCCGGGCTGACGTCTGTCGCATGGTGGCCTTATCTGCTGGGTACGGCGTTGGGCATCCTGCCCGGCACGGTCAGCTATGTGACACTGGGGGCTTTCGGGCGGCAGTTCGGCTGGCAAGTCCAGGCCGCCGCGGCCGTGCTTGGCCTGTTGATTCTTGCCGGGCTGGTCGTGGCTGTGCGGAAGCGCCGCAAAGGGGCCGAACGTGTTTGATGCTGCCCTGAGGACACGGACAGGACCCGTGCTGGATCGGATGGCCGCAGCCCTGGACCGGCGCTGGATTACACCGGACCGTCTTACCGGGCTGAACTTGTTGTTGGGCGTGGCCAGTGCCGGACTTGCCGCGGCCCAGTGGTGGATTCCTGCGTTGGCTGCGTGGCTGCTGGGCCGGGCCGCTGACGGCCTGGACGGGCCCCTGTCTCGTCGCCGGCGGCGCCGGTCAGGGGAGGAAGATCCTGGCCGGGGCGGTTTTTGGGACATCAGTGCGGACTTCGTTGTGTATGGCGCTACGGTGGTCGGCGTGGGGATGGGTGCCACTGCCGCTTTCGGGGCCCCGTGGCTGCCTTTCCTGTTGGTCCTTTTTGCCTACTACGTCAATGGCGCGGTGTTCCTGGCCTTCTCATCCATTGCCGAGAAAACCGGCCGTCGCATCGATGACGGACGGTCTCTGTCGTTTCTTGGTGGACTGGCAGAGGGAGCAGAGACCGTAGTGGTGCACAGCCTGTGGCTGGTCTTCCCGGACTTTGCTTGGGTTATTGCCGTCGTCTGGGCCCTGGTTGTGGGGGTCAGCGCTGGGCATCGGATTGTGGCTGGCTACCGGGCTTTGAGCTGATCCGGCGGCCGTCAAGAGTTATCCGCCGGAGCGTGGCCAGCCCTTTGATGGCGGTGCGGCGCAGCGGGGACTTCAGGCGTTCGCGGACATCGAGGACCGCGGCGTTCCAGACGCCGTCAGAGTAGGTTGGGTAGGCGTGGGTGGTGCCGGCAATATCGGACGTGGTGAGTTTTTTGTGCACCGCCAGGGAAAGTTCCGCGAGGGATTCCCCCGCCCGGGGGCCCACGATGGTGCCTCCCAGGACGAGGCCGCCGCGGCCCACCAGAAGCTCGGTGAAGCCCGCGGTCCTGTCCTCGGTGACGGCCCGGTCAAGGTGGGAATGCCACACGGTCCGGGAGGTTGCCGACTGCCCTGACTCACCGCTCGTCACGGCGGCGATCTCGGGTGAGGTGTAGGTGACGCGCGGGATGGCGGGGCTGATCCGGCGTCGGAGCCCCAGGACGGCGTTGGATGCTGCCACGCTGGCGTGGACGCCGGCCAGGTGAGTGAACTGCGGATGGGCGGTGACATCTCCGGCCGCCCAGATCAGCGGGTTGGTGGTCTGCATCTGTTCAGTGGTGAGCACATGGCCGCGGTCGTCGAGGCGGACGCCTACGTGTTCGAGGCCGATGCCGGTGGTGCGGGGGGTTCGCCCGGCTGCCAGCAGCACGGTGTCAGCGTCAACAGCGGTCCCGTCTTCCAGATGCAGCCTGTGCCCCTCAGCGGGGCTGCTGGCATGGTTGACGCTGGAATTTTCCAGAATTGTCACGCCGTCGGCCTTCAGGCTGTCGCGGATGATGTCCACCGCTTCCGGCTTCTCCTTGGCCAGGATACGGGAGCGGACAATCATGGTGACGTCGGCGCCGAGCCGGGCGAAGGCCTGGCCCAGTTCGCAGGCGATCGGCCCGCCGCCCAGGATGGCAAGCCTGGCGGGCAGGGCGGCGAGGTCCCAGATCGTGTCGGACATGACGGTCCGGGCGGGGTCCAGTCCGGGGACCTTGGGCCTTGCTGGTTGACCGCCGGTGGCGATCAGGGCCTGGCGGAACCGGAGGACGTGCCCGTTCAGGACGGCCGTTCCCGGGCCGGTGAAGGACACATGTCCGGAGAGGACTTCAACGCCGGCGTCTTCGAGGGCTTCCGGGGTGTCGGCAGGTTCGATGGTGCGGATAGCGGTGGCGATGCGTTCCCGGACGGCAGAAAAGTCGAGGTTCCCGGCGCCATCTGGCCGCTGGTCTCTTGCCTGGGCGGCGGCGGAGAGGAGCGTCTTGGAAGGGACGCAGCCGGTCCAGAGGCAGTCGCCGCCGGTGCGCTCCTGCTCCACCAGGACAGTGCGGGCGCCGAAACCTGCTGCGGTCTTGGCGCCGACGATTCCCGCTGTCCCTCCGCCAAGGACGAGGAGGTCAATGATTCCGTCGGTGGGTGCCATGATGAAGTTCCTTACGCTTGATACCGGCTGCTGCCACGCAGGATTCCGGCAGTCCGGCTTGTTTTGCTGGTCCGTGGTGGGACCTGTTTCAAAGGAGAGAGATATTCCTGACAAGTACACAGCATTCGCACCGTTTTACGACGCGTTCTCGGGTGAATATCCGGTGTATCGGGCCGGACGGGACCGGGGCATTGAAGCGCTGGCGCCACGGCCGGGGGACGAGGTCCTGGATGTGGGCTGCGGAACCGGTCTCAACTTTCCCCTGCTGCAGGAGCGGATAGGTCCTGCAGGCATGATTGTCGGCATCGACCGCAGCGCCCGGATGCTTGAACAGGCCCGCCGGCGCGCCGCCAGAGCGGGCTGGAAGAACGTTATCCTTATCCAGGCCGACGCTGTACTCCTGGATGCGGCAGCGATCCGGGCCGCCATTCAGGAACAGGGCGGGTCCCCGGAATGCGACGCGGCGCTGGCTACCTATTCGCTCTCGCTGATGCCCGAGTGGCAGCGGGCCTGGGCCAACCTCAAGGCACTGCTGAAAGCTGAGGCGCGGGTGGCTGTGGTCGACATGAAGGACCCAGAGGGGTGGGCCCGGCTGCTCACCCCCTTGGCGCGGGCGGCGTGCGCCCTGGGCGGGGCAGACATAACGGCGCATCCGTGGCTGGCTGTTGAAGAGGACTGCACCAACGTCATCCGGTCTTCCGCCCGGGCAGGACATTTGCAGATCCGTGCAGGAAATCTCCACAGGAACCATCCTGACCGGCCGCCAGGGCCTGGCTCTGTGCCCCAGATTACTTAACCAGGCAGACGCTCACCGTAGGGTTGCTGGTATGCGCACAATCGCGGCATTTTTACGCCACCTTGAATTGGTGACCCGGCCGGTTCATCCGGAGAGTCGCGCCGCGCTGGACCGGCGGTGGGCCGAGTTGCCGGGGCACGTCAAAACCCGTGCCCAGCTTCTGGGCAGGACCGCGGTGGGCTGCGAAGGAACCCACGGCGTCTTTCCCAAATGCAACCTGACCTGCACGCCCTGCTACCACTCAGCCGACGCGAACAAGGTAAGGATCGACGGCGGCCACACCGTCAGCGCGGTGACGGAACAGATGACACTCCTCCGCCACCTGCGCGGACCCCGCGCGCACGCCCAGCTGATCGGCGGGGAAGTAAGTCTGCTCCCTGCCCAGGACCACGCAGCGGCCCTTCTTGCCATGCGCGCCGCCGGGCGCGAACCGATGTCCATGACGCACGGGGACTTCGACTACCAGTACCTCCTCGACGTCGCCCTGGACCGCATCGGACGGCCGCGGTTCCGGAAAGTATCGTTCGCCGCCCATTTTGACTCTCTCATGCGCGGACGCAGGGGAGCACCCCGGCCCCGGAATGAAGCTGAACTGGATCCATACCGTGAACGGTTCGCCGCAATGTTCACGGCTCTCCGGAAGGACCACGGCATCTCCTCCTACATCGCCCACAACATGACCGTCACACCCGCGAACATCGACCAGGTGCCCGGCGTCACCGGCTCCGTCCTGGGTATGCCGTTCGACATGCTCTCATTCCAGCCCGCCGCCTATGTGGGCGATGACAGGAGATGGGGCAAGGACTTCTCCGACGTCACCATTGATGCA
>JABFWC010000134.1 GCA_013362385.1 Pseudarthrobacter sp. | reverse complement strand
CGGGTACCGCACCGAGCGCACCGGGTGCCCCGGCTGCTGGTGCTGGCCGCCGTCGTAGTGCTGCTCACCGTACGGCTGGGCACCCGTCTGCGCCGGGCCCTGCTGCTGGCCCGCGTCGCCCGGGTAGCCGTCCTGCGGCTGGGATCCGGAGGAGCGCTGGCCGTAGGGGTCGTTCCAGCCGGCGGGGCGGGCGGGACCCTGGCCGTGCTGCTGGTCCTGGTACGGCTGGTTGTAGTAGTCGTGCTGCGTGTACGGGCCGTGGCCGGACGCTGCGTCGGGCCGCGACATGGGCAGCTGCTGCAGGAGGCGGCGCGCTTCGTGGGCCGCCTCGGGCGCCACGATGACGTCATAGCTGGTCGCCACTACCTGGCTGGTGGAGGTGAAGTCCCGCTTGCCCCGCTGCATTGCGTAGGTGACGATGCCGAACAGCATGAAGAAGGCCGCCCCCATGAGCACCGAGGCAAGGATGGAGAAGTAGCCCGGCGACGGCGCGAAGAAGGACAGCATGACGCCCACGAAGAGGCCGAACCACATGCCGCTCAGCGCCCCGGACAGAGCTACCCGGGGATAGCTCAGGCGTCCGGTGACCCGCTCCACCATCTTCAGTTCATTGCCCACGATGGACACCATCTGGACCGGGAACTGCTGGTCCGCCAGGTAGTCGACCGCCTTCTGGGCGTCGAGGTAGGACGTGTAGGAGCCAACGGTGTCACCGGTGGGGACAGCCCGGGCATCGTCCGGTCCGTTCGGGGCGCCGGCCTTGGGTGCACCAAATATGTTCGACATAACCCCATTCTTGCCCATCAAGGTGGGTGATGCCTGTAAATTCAGCTAAAAGTGAGCAGACTCGGTAGCCTGTAGGAGTGAGTACAACACCTACGCGCGTCTTTGTGGCGCGCCTTTTGGGACTCGACGTTTTCGACCCGCTGGGCGACCGGCTGGGCCGGCTGCGCGACGTCGTTGTGCTCTCCCGCGGCACCCAGGGAGCCCCGCACGTGGTGGGCATCGTCGTCGAAGTTCCGGGTAAGAAGCGCGTATTCGTGCCCATGACGCGCATCACCTCGATCGACCAGACCCAGATCATCTGCACGGGCCTGGTCAACCTCCGCCGCTTCGAACAGCGCGGCGCGGAAACGCTGGTGGTGGCGGAGATGTTCGACCGCCGCGTCACCCTCCGCGACGGCAGCGGTGACGCCACCATCGAAGATATCGCCATCGACCAGCACAGGTCCCGCGACTGGTTCGTCAGCAAGCTCTTTGTCCGGCGTGGCCACTCCCTGTCGCCCTTGAGCCGGCTCCGCCGCAACGAGACCCTGATCATCGACTGGGCCGACGCCCAGCAGGGCCAGAAGACGGAGCCGCAGGCCGCCACCCAGTTCGTGGCCAACCACGAGGACCTCAAGCCGGCAGACTTCGCCGAGGCCCTCCAGGAGATGAGCGACAAGCGCCGCTTCGAAGTCGCCAGTGAACTGCAGGACGAACGCCTGGCAGACGTCCTCCAGGAACTCCCGGAGGACGACCAGGTGGAGATCCTTTCGGCCCTCGATGTCCAGCGCGCCGCGGATGTGCTCGAAGAGATGGACCCCGACGACGCCGCCGACCTCCTGGGTGAGCTCCCCTCCGCGCAGGCCGAGGAACTGCTCCAGCTGATGGAACCCGAAGGCGCCGAGGACGTCCGCCGCCTGTTGGAATACGACGAGGACACCGCCGGTGGCCTGATGACCCCGGTGCCGGTCATCCTTCCCCCGGAAGCAACCGTCGCCGAAGCCCTGGCACACGTCAGGCGCGAGGAGCTCTCCCCCGCCCTGGCGTCGTCGATCTTCATTGCCCGGCCCCCGCTGGAGACGCCCACCGGCCGCTTCCTGGGCGTGGTGCACATCCAGCAGCTGCTCCGCTTCCCCCCGTTCGAGGCACTGGGAAACCTGCTGGACAAGAACCTCGAGCCGCTCTCCGACCAGGCGCACATCAGCGAAGTTGCGCGCACCCTGGCCACCTACAACCTCAACTCCCTCCCGGTAGTCAACGACGCCGGCCGCCTGGTGGGGGCGGTGACTGTTGATGACGTATTGGATCATTTGTTGCCGGACGACTGGCGCGCCCACGATGGCGAAGCCCCGATAAGAAAGCTCGGTGGCCGCATTGGCTGATATCAGTGCTCCGAAGAACCCCAACCAGCGGAACCTGGCCAAAGCGGAATCCAAAGGAAGCCTCGACACACCCCTAAGCGGGCGGCAGCGAATCCTGCCCACGTTCCGGCCGGATCCGGACGCCTTCGGACACGCCACCGAGGCCTTCGCCCGGTTCATGGGGACACCGCAGTTCCTGGTCTACATGACGATCTTCTGCATCTTCTGGCTGGGCTGGAACACCTGGGCCCCCCAGGAATGGCAGTTCGATTCAAGGGACCTGGGCTTCACCCTGCTGACCCTCATGCTGTCCCTGCAGGCCTCCTATGCGGCACCCCTGCTGCTGCTGGCGCAGAACCGCCAGGACGACCGCGACCGCGTCTCGCTCCAGCAGGACCGCCAGCGCGCGGAACGCAACCTCTCCGACACCGAGTACCTCACCAGGGAACTCGCCTCACTGCGGATCGCTCTTCGCGAAGTGGCGACCCGCGACTACGTCCGCGCCGAACTGCGCTCGCTCCTTGAAGACCTGCTTGAAGCGCAGGAAGAACTGCGCACCCACGACGACACCGGGCCGGGCCTGCACGAACCGCCGCGGGAGGCGGCCAAGGACAAGCTGCGCGATCAGCGGGACAGGCAACGGAACCCGCGCACGCAGCAGATTCCACGGGTCAAACCCGGCCACTCCGCACATGACCGCTAGACCCACCTGCCGAAAGCCGAATCCCAGCCAATGAGCGCCCCCTTGGATACTTCAACGTCCGGATCCCCGCTGGCCGAGGCGGTCGATGCCGCACTGGCCACGGTCATCGACCCTGAGCTCCGCCGTCCCATCACTGAACTTGGCATGGTGGATTCCGTCCAGGTGTCCGACGACGGCAGGGTCGCCCTGGCGGTCCTGCTCACCATCGCCGGGTGCCCGCTGCGGGACACCATCACCGCCGATTCCGAAAAGGCGCTGTTCGCCGTCCCGGGAGTGACCGCCGTCGACGTCGAACTCAAGGTGATGGACCAGGCCCAGCGGGATGCCCTCAAGGAAAAGCTCCGCGGCCCCGGCGCCCGGCGCCGCATCCCGTTCAACCAGCCCGGTTCGCTGACCAAGGTGTACGCCGTGGCCAGCGGCAAGGGCGGGGTGGGAAAATCTTCGGTCACCGTCAACCTGGCCTCCGCCCTGGCCGCCCAGGGACTGCGCGTTGGCATCGTGGACGCGGATGTCTACGGTTTCTCCGTGCCGGCTTTGATGGGAATCACGCAGGCGCCCACGCAGGTGGATGACATGATCCTGCCGCCGGTCGCCTACGGGGTGAAGGTGATCTCCATCGGGATGTTCGTTACCGGCAACCAGCCCGTCGCCTGGCGCGGGCCCATGCTCCACCGGGCCCTGGAGCAGTTCCTCACCGACGTCTACTTCGGCGATCTCGACGCCCTGTTCCTGGACCTGCCGCCGGGCACCGGCGACATCGCCATCTCCGTGGCCCAGCTGCTCCCCGGCGCAGAAATCCTGGTGGTCACCACGCCCCAGGCCGCTGCCGCGGACGTGGCCGAGCGTGCCGGCGCCATCGCCACCCAGACGGGCCAGAAGCTGGCAGGCGTCATCGAGAACATGTCCTACCTGGAGATGCCCGACGGCGGCCGGATGGAATTGTTCGGCAGCGGCGGAGGTGCCGTCCTGGCGGAGAGGCTAAGCGCCGCCGTCGGCACGGACGTGCCGCTGCTGGGCCAGATTCCGCTGGACATCCAGCTCCGCGAAGGCGGGGACGCCGGGGTTCCGATCGTGCTTGGCCAGCCGGGTACGGCCGCGGCCACGGCGCTGGCGGGAATTGCCGGCCGTCTCGCCGCGAAACCGCGGGGCCTGGCCGGGATGAAACTGGGCCTGCAGCCCCGCTGACCCGCAACGCAAGCTGCTTCGGGACTGTTGCGGGCCGGAGTTCCCGGGGCGTCCTAGGTTGCTTCAGTGTCGAACGGCGCGGCTTCGCCCTCGGGCAGCCGCTCCACCACCCTTTCGGGCTGCGCGGGAGCGGACGCGGACGCGGACGCCGCGCCGGAGACGGCTGCAACCGCAGCGGGCGCACCGGCGCTCACCGGCTTGGTGTCGTCGTCGAGCAGCGCTTCCTTGATGATGCGCCGGGGATCGTACTGGCGGGGATCGTACTTCTTCCAGTCGACCTCATCGATGTCGATGCCGACTTCTTCTTTGATCTGTTCGCGGGCGCCGGAGGCCATGCGACGGAGTTCCTTGACCAGGTTTGCCAGCTTCTGGGTATATTCGGGCAGCCGCTGGGGGCCGATCACCAGCACACCAATGATCAGCAGAAGAATAAACTCCGGGCCGTTGATACCAAACACTTTAGGAAGATTACCCTCTCCGGGCTGCGAGTGACGATTCCCGTCCGGGGGACGGAGCAACAGTTCGCGTCACCGGCTGAACAGCGCCGCGATCTTGCTGATCCCACGCTCCAGCCGGGCCTCCAGCGGCTCGGCGGCCTGCCCCTCTGAAGTCTCCGGAACGGCGGCCGCCACCCCTTCTGCGGCACTGTCCGCAAGCCGT
>JABFWC010000439.1 GCA_013362385.1 Pseudarthrobacter sp. | reverse complement strand
CAACCGATCCCCCATCAGCTCTTGCAGGTTTCCACGCGATCCCCCATCAGCTCTTGCACGTTTTCACCGACGCCCCATGCATTCCACCTGCCTACGCTCCGGATGAAATTCGACGGTGCGCTTCCACGGCAGAATGCCTGCAGTACGTTCGGATGCCGCTCGGTGATGGGGCGTTCCCGGAACAGCTGCAGGACGTGATAGGGCGTTACCAAAAGCCCCGCAAGACGTGATGGGGCGTTCCATGATTCCTGCAGGACGTGATAGGGCGTTCCCGGAACAGCTGCAGGACGTGATATGGCGGTACCAAAGCCCCGCAAGACGTGATGGGGCGTTCCATGATTTCCTGCAGGACGTGATGGGGCGTTGCCGGAAAGGCGCAACAGGTTAAAGCAAAATGGCCCCGGGCGTTTGCCCGGGACCATTTCGGTGGTGACCCCAGCGGGATTCGAACCCGCGTTACCGCCGTGAGAGGGCGGCGTACTAGGCCGCTATACGATGGGGCCAAGTACTTTCTTCAGCGTTTCCGCTGTTCAAGCTCAGTGAGTATTTCACACACTTTGCTTTGGTTTCAAATCGGCGAACCGGCTGGAAACCTTCCGTCCTGCGGGCTGAATCAGCCTGCAAACCAGAGCTGGGATACCAGGACTCGAACCTAGAATGACGGTACCAGAAACCGTAGTGTTGCCAATTACACCATATCCCAAAGGCACTTTCGGGCCGGTTTTCAGGGCTTTTCCCTGCTCCGTGCGCCTCAGCACGAGAAATTACTTTACCCGAGACTTTCGGCTCGCACAAATCGGCCCGGTGTGACTTAGCTGACCAGCTCGTCCAGCGACGCAACCATGCCGCCGTCGAAGCCCTCCACCAGCTCCCCCACGCGGTTCAGCCACACGCCAAGCAGGCCGGCCGCCGTCGAGCCTTCTGCATCCAGCAGGCGGTTGTCGCCCACGTAGAGCGTCTCCGCCGGGGCGGTGCCCAGCAGCCGCACGCCTTCGAGGTAGATCGCAGGATCCGGCTTGGCCACGCCCAGAGTGTCGGTGCCGACCAGGTGGGTGACCCGTTCCAGCCCGGCGCCGTCGAGCTTGGCGCGCTGGTAGTCGTGGACGTTGTTGCTGACCGCCCCGTACGGGATCCCCGCACGGTCCAGGACGTCCAGCAGCGGGAGCACGTCCGGAAACGGCTTCACGTAGGAGGGCTGCTTCTCAACGTAGGCAGCGAGCCAGCGGTGCGATTCCTCGCCGTCGGCCAGCTCGACGCCGAAGTGCCCCAGCGCGGCGCGGCCGCGGAGCAGGCGCTGTTCGTTGAAGGTCAGCTCGCCGGCGAGGTACCGGTCGTAATAGTGCGTGGTTTCGTGCGTGAAGATGCGGCCGAACCGCTCCCACCCGGCCTGGTCCAGGCCGGGAAGGAGGTGTTCGCTGACCTCGCGCAACGCAGTGGTCATCGAGTACTCGAGGTCCACCAGGGTGTCATCGATGTCGAAGAGGACGCCACGGACCGCCCCGAAAGGTGTTTCGAGGACACCGGTGCGTGCCTTGCTGGGAGCTGACATCAGCCGCGGAAGGCCTGGAGCCTGCGCAGGGAGGAGTCCTTGCCCAGGATCACCATCGACTCGAACAGCGGCGGGGAGATGCGGCGGCCGGAAACGGCTGTGCGGACCGGCCCGAACGCCAGGCGCGGCTTGATGCCCAGGTCCTCCACGAGGGCCTGCTTCAGGGCGGACTGGATGTTCTCCGCCGTCCAGTCCTCCACTCCCGCCAAGGCCGCGATGGCGGCGTCCAGCACCTCGGCGAGGTTGGCGGGAAGTCCCTTGCGGGCGTCGTCGGCGATGTCGATGGCGTCATCTGCCTTGAACAGGAACGCCAGCATGTCCGGCGCCTCGCCCAGCAGCGTGATGCGCTCCTGAATCAGCGGCGCGGCTTGGGTCACGATCTCCTCTTCCCGGTCAGTGAGGATCTCCCCCACCAGGCCGGCTTCGCGCAGGTAATGCGCCACGCGGTCGCGGAACACCTCGGGGGCCAGCATCCGCACATGGGTGCCGTTGATGGCCTCGGCCTTCTTCAGGTCGAACCGTGCGGGGTTGGCGAGGACATCGTGGATGTCGAAGTGCTCCACGAGCTGATCCACGGTGAAGATGTCCTCGTCCGCGCTGAGGGACCAGCCCAGCAGGGACAGGTAGTTGAGCAGGCCTTCGGGAATGAAGCCCCGCTCACGGTGCAGGAAGAGGCTGGACTCGGGGTCCCGCTTGGAGAGCTTCTTGTTGCCCTGTCCCATCACATAGGGCAGGTGGCCGAACTCCGGCATGTACTCTGCCACGCCGATGGCGTACAGCGCGCGGTACAGGGCGATCTGCCGCGGGGTGGAGCTGAGCAGGTCCTCGCCGCGGAGTACGTGCGTGATGCCCATGAGCGCGTCATCGACCGGGTTCACCAGGGTGTACAGGGGCGCGCCGTTGGCCCGCACAACGGCGAAGTCCGGCACGGAACCGGCCTTGAACGTGATGTCGCCGCGGACCAGGTCCGTGAACGTTATGTCCTCGTCGGGCATGCGCAGCCGGAGGACGGCCTGGCGGCCCTCAGCCTTGTACTGCGCGAGCTGCTCGTCCGTAAGGTGGCGGTCGAACCCGTCGTAGCCCAGCTTCGGGTCCCGGCCCGCCGCACGGTGGCGCGCCTCGATTTCCTCGGGCGTGGAGAATGATTCGTAGATGAACCCGCCGTCGTGCAGCCGCTTGATGACGTCCTGGTAGATGTCGCTGCGCTGTGACTGCCGGTAGGGCTCATGCGGGCCGCCCACCTCGACGCCCTCATCCCAGTCGATGCCGAGCCACTTCAGCGCATCCAACAGCTGGTGGTAGCTTTCCTCGCTGTCGCGGGCCGAATCCGTGTCCTCGATCCGGAAGACCAGGGTGCCCTTGGTGTGCCGGGCGTAGGCCCAGTTGAACAGGGCCGTCCGGATCAGGCCAACGTGGGGGGTGCCGGTGGGCGAAGGGCAGAACCGGACCCGGACGGGGGTCTCGGCGGTGACAGGCGGGATTGATGCGGCAGGCGACGAGGAAGCGATAGTCATAGTGGCTTCAACTTTACCGCCTGGCCGGGCCCGGTTCTTTGCCTTGGCGGCTGGATCAGCGGCGGACGATCGGGTTGGAAAGCCTGCCGATGCCCTCGATTTCCACTTCGAAGCGGTCGCCTTCCTTGACCAGGCCGACGCCGGCGGGGGTGCCGGTCATGATCACGTCACCGGGGAGCAGGGTGAAGGCCTGCGAGACCACGGAAACGAGTTCCCGGACGCCGCGGATCATCTGGCTGGTGCTGCCGTCCTGGCGGACTTCCCCGTTGAGCCTGCCGGTGATCTGGAGGTCCTCGGTGTCGAGGTCCGTCTCGATCCACGGGCCGAGCGGGGCCGAGGTGTCGAAGCCCTTGGCACGGGTCCACTGCAGGTCAGTCTTCTGGACGTCCCGGGCGGTGAGGTCGTTACCGCAGGTGTAGCCGAAGACGACGTCGTCCACGCGGTCTTCCGGCACGTCCTTGCAGATCCGGCCGATCACGACGCAGAGTTCGGCTTCGAAGGAGACTTCCTCGGAGAAGTCAGGGAGCACCACGGGATCGTTGGGGCCTACGACGGCGGTGTTGGGCTTCAGGAACAGCAGCGGCGAGGCGGGGACCTCGTTGCCGAGCTCCTTGGCATGCTCCACGAAGTTCCGCCCGACACCGATGACCTTGCTGCGCGGGATGATCGGAGCCAGCAGCCGGACGTCTTCAAGCTTGTGGCGGACGGACGTGCGCTCCACGCCGCTGAAGAACGGGTCTCCGTGGATGACGGTGATCTCCTCACTTCCGGGCTCACCTTCAACAACGCCGTACAGGGGATCGGAATCGACAACAAATCGGGCAATACGCATGGCTCCTACCCTACCGTCACCCCGGCGCCTGTCCGCTGCCGGCAACGCCCGGGCCGCGCAGGTAGGAGAGCTGAGCGGCCACGGACAGTTCGGCTGCGCGCCGCACGGAAGGGTCGACGTCGGAATAGACGGTGTCGGCGACCTCAGCCACGGTCGCGTCCCGGCCCAGCCGGCCCAGCGCCGCGCGGATCTGCGCCAGCCGTTCCTCCCGGTGCGTCCGGTAGTCCCGGGCGATGGCTTCGAGGGAAGGCAGCACAGGGCCGTGGGCCGGCAGGACGGTGGCAGGACCGAGCGCTTCCAGGCGGTTGAGGGTGTCGAGGTAGTCCCCCAGCGTGCCGTCAGGGTAGTCAAGGACGGTGGTCCCGGTTCCAAGGACGGTATCGCCGGTCAGCACCGAACCGGTGGGCCCGTCCGCCGGCAGTTGGAAGCAGACGGAGTCCGAGGTGTGGCCGGGCGTGGCCAGCACCGTGATCTCAAGGCCTGCGGCGCGGATGACTTCTCCGTGGACCAAGGGCTCTCCCCCGCCGTGGCAGTGGGCCGGGTCCGCTGCGCGGACGGGCGCGCCGGTCAGTTCCTGCAGCCGGGCGGATCCTGCCGTATGGTCCGCGTGGCGGTGGGTCACCAGGACGAGTTCGACGGCGCCGGCGCGGGCGAGTGCGCGCAGGTGGTTCTCGTCGTGCGGGCCCGGGTCGACGACCACCCGGGTTGCGTGGCCGGGGGCGCATAAAAGATAGGAGTTGGTGCCATCCAGGCTCATCGGCCCTGGGTTGGCTGCCAGGATGAACTGCGTGAG
>JABFWC010000408.1 GCA_013362385.1 Pseudarthrobacter sp. | reverse complement strand
GCGGTCACCCCTTGACGTACGGGATGCCGTCGGCCGCGGGCGGCCTGGACCGCCCCACCAGGCCGGCCACCGCGATAACGGTCAGGGCGTAAGGCAGCATCGCCATGAACTGGCTGGGCACGGGCGAACCGATGATGGTGATGATGCTTTGCAGGTTGTCGGCGAAGCCGAACAGCAAGGCTGCCAGGAAGGCTCCGATGGGATTCCAGCGCCCGAAGATCATGGCGGCAAGGGCGATGTAGCCGCGCCCGCCGGACATGTCCTTGCTGAAGGCGTCCACCGACACCAGGGTAAAGAAGGACCCGCCGATTCCTGCGATCGCGCCGCCCATGAGGACGTTGATGAAGCGGGTGCGGTTGACGTTGATGCCCACCGTGTCCGCTGCCTGGGGGTGTTCGCCGACGGCGCGCACCCGCAGTCCCCACTTGGTGTGGAACAGCCCGACGTAGACCACGATCACGGCAACGTACATCAGATAGCCCACCAGGGACTGCCGGAACAGGATGGGTCCTATGACCGGGATGTCGGCAAGGAACGGGATGTCGATCGCCTGCAGCCGGCCGGGCTTGTTCAGCTGCTCCGGGTTCGCCGTGAGCAGGGTCGAGAACAGGAAGCTGGTGAGCCCGCTGATCAGGACATTGAGCACGACGCCGACGATGATCTGGTTGACCAGGTACTTGATGCTCACCACGGCCAGGACCAGGGACACCAGGGCCCCGGCGACGGCTGCGGAAATGAGCCCCACGTAGACGTTGCCGGTCACGGTGGCAACGACGGCGGCGGAAAAGGCGCCGAGCAGGAGCTGGCCCTCGATGGCGATGTTGACCACGCCGGCCCGTTCGCAGAGCACACCGGACAGGGAACCGAATACCAGGGGCACGGCCAGGGTCACGGCGCCTGCCAGGAGGCCGCCGAGGGAGATGGACGGCTCGGGGTCCCGGCCGCCGGCGACGATCCAGATCATGAACCCGGCAAGGAAGACCACCGCGAAGATGCCGCCCAGCCATCCCGGTGTCCGCCTCCGCTGCAGGGTCAGGAAGCAGGAATAGGCGGCCAGGGCGAGCAGCACGATGGAGCAGATCCAGCCGAGCGCCAGCGAAGGCACAGTGATCTTCTCCACCCGGGCGACCTTCAGGATGGCCAGCCCCAGGACGACGACGGCGCCGATGGCGGTGGCAGGAATCCAACGGTCCACTGCCGCACCGGAGCGCCGCTGGCTGGTCCAGCGGTACCCAAGGTAGGCGGCGGCAGTCAGTGCCACGGCCAGGGTGACCCAGGCCGCCGCGGACGAGGCGTTCGGGTCGCGTGCCTCCGCAATCCGGAATCCGGCGGACTTGGTGTTGGCCAGGAAACCGAACAGTACGGTGCCCAGGATGGCCAGCAGGCCCAACCCGATGCCGGCTTTCCAGCTCACCAGTTCGGTTGCGCTGGCTTGCGCACTGGTCCGGCGGGGGCCCGTTCCCTTCCCGGCGCCCGGCTTATTGCCGGCGGAAGATTGGGTCGTGGTGCTCATGCTGCTGCTCCGCTCTTGACGCCGGTACGTGGACCCGCGGTCCCACTTGCGCTGGTCTACTTCCTACGGGGGTTGAGTCCGAATATCGCCCGGACCAGCGGCGGGGCTGCGATGAACAGCACGATCAGGGACTGGATGACGAGCACGATATCGATGGGCGTCTGCGTCTGGGCCTGCATGGCCACCCCGCCGGCACGGAAGGCGCCGAAGAGAAGGCCCGCGAAGAAGGTTCCCCACGGTGTGGAGCGGCCCAGCAGTGCGACCGTGATGGCATCGAAACCGATGGAGGCGGCGACTCCGCCGGAAAGATACTTTTCCGTGCCCGACACCTGTGCCACGCCCGCCAGGCCTGCCAGCGCTCCGGCGATCGCCATCACCATGATGGTGCTGCGGGCAACGTTGATGCCGGCGGTACGGGCTGCGTTGGGGTTGGCCCCGACGGCCCGGAATTCAAAACCGATCGTGGAGCGGTTGAGCAGCCACCAAACAAACACGCTGGCCAGGATTGCGGCCAGGAAACCGGCGTGCAGGCGGAATTGCGGCCCGAGCAGTTCGGGGAACAATGCGGTGGAGTCCAGGAACGGGGAGATCGGGTTGGTGGAGCCCTTGCGCTGGAAGGCCGGGGTTGTGAGCAGGAACAGCAGGAGGAAACTGGCGATGTAGTTGAGCATGATCGTTACGATCACCTCATGCGCGCCGGTGCGTGCCTTCAGCACCCCGACGACGCCGCCCCAGACCGCCCCGCCGACCAGGCCGGCCAGGATGACGACCAGCAGGTGCAGGACGATCGGCAGGTGCCAGGCAAAGCCGGCGTAGGCGCCAAAGAGCCCGCCGAAAATGATCTGCCCCTGTGCACCGATGTTGAACAGGCCGGCACGGAATGCCAAGGCGACGCCGAGCCCCGCGCAGATCAGCGGGGTGGCCACGGTGAGGGTCTCGGTGATCGGGTACAGTTGTGCGGCCAGGTCGGCGCCGGCCCAGTTGAAGATGGATCCCTGCACCAGCGCGGTGTACGGACGGATCACTTCGGCCAGGAGGTCCGTGGGTCGCGCGAAGAAGTAGCCGGCCGCCACAGCGACCTTGGGGTTGGTCACCGCCATCAAAATTCCGCCCAGCACGATGGCGAGCAGCACGGAAAGCACCGACACCATTGCGTTGCCGGTGAAGATCCGCTGAAGTACGGACCGGGCGTCCCCCCGGTCCTGGTCCCGGCTGCGCCGCTGCGTCGCGGCCGGCACCGCAGACGGCGGCATCTGGCCGCCGGCGGTGTCAAGAACGACGTCGGAGGCTACAGCCTCGGAACTTGTGCCGCCGGGCACCTGGACTTCCGCGGGCTGTTCCGCGTTGTCCTGGCCGGGTGCCTGCGGCTCCGGCATGATCTTCTCAGACATGGGGCTCTCCTTCCTGGCCGGCCGGCTCCGATCCGGATCCCGTCATGGTGGCACTGTGGGCGTGGGCGGAGGCGCTGGCTTCGGCTTCTGCAGCCGGGACACCGGCCATCATCAGGCCGAGCACATCGCGGGACGTCGTGGCCGGAACTATCCCCACCAACCGCCCACGGTAGAGCACCGCAATGCGGTCGGCCAGCTGCATCACTTCGTCCAGTTCGGTGGAGACGATCATGACGGGCGTCCCGTGGTCACGTTCGGCGATGACGCGCTTGTGTACGAATTCGATGGAGCCGACGTCGAGCCCGCGGGTGGGCTGCGAGGCAATAAAAAGGCGCAGCGGACGCGAGAGCTCGCGGGCCAGGACGACCTTCTGCTGGTTGCCGCCGGAGAGCGTGCCCACTGCGGCCGACACCGACGGTGTACGGACGTCGAATTCCTCGACCTTCCTGGCCGCGTTCTCGGCGATCACGCCGGGCTTCATGCCGACGCCGCGTGCAAAGGGTGCCTTGTCGTAGAGGTCCAGGATCATGTTTTCGGAGATGGTGAAAGTGCCGACGAGCCCGTCCAGGGTGCGGTCCTCGGGGACGAAGCCGACGCCGGCACCGAGCACGTGCTTCACGCTCCTGCCCACGAGCTCCTCACCGTCGAGCGTAATGGAGCCTGCCACGTGCGGCTGCACCCCCAGGATCGCCTCGGTCAGCTCCGTCTGGCCGTTGCCCTGGACACCGGCTATGGCGAGCACTTCACCCTTGGCGATGTCGAACGACAGGTCATCCACGACGTGCTGGCCGTTGTGGTCCGTCACCGTCAGGTTGCGAACCTTGAAGGTCACTTCCCCGGTTTTGGCCGGTGCCTTGTCCAGGGTCAGGCTCACTGCACGGCCCACCATGGCGGAGGCCAATTCGGTGGGAGAAGCCGTAGGGTCGGCCTGCCCGACGACCTTGCCGCGGCGGATGACAGTGATGGTGTCCGATATGGCTTTGACTTCACGCAGTTTGTGCGAGATGAAGACAATCGACTTACCGTCCCGCTTCAGCTGCCGGATGATGTCGAGGAGTTCATCGGTCTCCTGCGGCGTCAAAACCGCTGTTGGTTCGTCGAGGATGAGCACCTCGGCATCACGGACCAGTGCCTTGATGATCTCGACGCGTTGCTGGACGCCGACGGGCAGGTCCTCCACCATGGCGTCGGGGTCGACGTCGAACCCGTACTGGTCCGAGATCCGGCGGATCTTTTCGCGGGTGGCTTCCAGGTTGAGCAGACCGGCACCTTTGGTGGTCTCATTGCCCAGCGCCACGTTCTCGGCCACGGAGAAGACTGGAATCAGCATGAAGTGTTGGTGCACCATACCGATGCCGGCAGCCATCGCCTCGCCGGGGTCCTTGAAAACGACAGCCTTGCCGTCGATCAGGATCTCCCCCTCAGTGGGGTCGTAGAGGCCGTACAGCACGTTCATCAGGGTTGATTTCCCTGCGCCGTTTTCTCCCAGGAGGCAGTGCACCTGCCCCGGTTCGACGATCAAATCGATGTGGTCATTGGCTACCAGGGAGCCGAATCGCTTCGTAATCCCCTTCAGTTCGAGTTTCAAACCCCAACCAATCTCTGTGTTATGGATCTGCTTCGGCGCGTTTTTCGCGGCGAGGCAGCGGGTAATCCCAGCCTAGTGTTACGGATGGTTCCTGGGCAGGGCGGGCAGCTGGCAAAAAGCTGTCGGCAAGTAGCCTCCGGCTGGGCATTGCCAGCAAAACAAGGCGCGCTGCCCTTCGGCCGAGGTGACGGCGGAAGGGC
>JABFWC010000491.1 GCA_013362385.1 Pseudarthrobacter sp. | reverse complement strand
GGTCCCCGGTTTTAGGCGCCCGTCTTTGTAGACTGTAGGGCGGACCGCAAGAGAACTTAAGGACTCCCATGACCGAAACACCAGCCGCCAGGCACCATCGTGAACAGCAGGCTGGATCTCTGACCACCGGCAGCCGCATCCTCCTTCCGGACGGCCAGCGCACTGCCGAAATCCACCAGGTGGAGCTTGAGCGGGACGATTTCGGGTCCCCGGCGCTGGTGCTGGCGAGCCTGTCCGGCGGCGGTACGCTGCGGGTCGCCGTTGGCACAACGGTCACGGTCGTCGAGGGAACGCACGACGCCGTCACGCAGCTCCCGCTGCCGGGGAACCTTCCCGAGGCGCCGGCGGTGGAGGCCGGGGCTCCGGAGGCCGGCGCGCCAACCACCGGCCCGCGGGAGCAGCCCGGCGCCGGGACCGGTCCCGTATCTGTGGCGCCCGCCGTCGTCGTCCCTCCCCTGCCGCCTGCACCGCCTGCGGTGAACGGGCCCACCGAGGAGGAACTGGCCCTCATCCCGGCCCCGGACGGAACCCCCGAATCCGTGGTGGAGGCCGCCGCCGAAACGCACCCCGACGCGATGGGTGTGCTTCTCCTGGCCGACCGGCTCGCCAAGGGCGTCAACTTCAAATCCGGAAGCTGCCTGAAGGACCTCAGCGACCTCGCCCACGAACTGTTCATTACGCTCAAGGACGCCGAGGGCGCACTGGCCGTCGCGGACCTGATCACCGTGCTGCCCTACGACGGCAACCCGGGACGGTGGTCCTCGGTTGAGGCCTCCCTGGCGCTGGCCAGCTACATCTGCCGGCAGGACGGCCAGGACGGGCGGGCGGAAGTCTACGAGAAGCTGCTCCGCACGCCGGAAAACCAGGAGACGGACCCGTTCAAGGCGCGGATGGCGGCGAAGGTGCGGCAGCGCTCCCTCAACGAGCCCAACCTGTACGACAAGGAAATCTTCCGCTCCATCGACAACTCCAACCATGACGCGGAGCGCGAATGGCGGCTGCTGCGCCTGGAGTCCCTGCTGTTCCTGCGCGCCCACGGCGGCTCCGAGACCATCGGGATGTCCGAACTCGAGCGGCGCATCAGCAACGAGCTGGAAGCCGTCCGCTCGTAGCCTTGCCCGTGCCCGGCGGGCAGGGAAAATTCCCCCTACCCGGGGCTGGGTCCGGGGCGTACATTCGGGGCTATGACGAACAATCTCAGCGTAGTGATCAACGCCGACGCGCCGCAGGTCTGGACCATGCTGCGCGAACCGTCGAGGGTAGCGCAGTGGCACGGCTGGCAGGCCGAGGACCTGGAGTCGGAGATCAAGGAAATCTACTTCTCCGGCGACGTCCAGGAATCCCCGGACCACACGAGCCTGACCGTGCACGGCGGGGACACCTTTGAGCTTCATCCGGAACCCGGCGGTACCCGGGTCAGCGTTACCCGCGGAGCCCTTGACCACGACTCGGAATGGGCGGCGTGGGACGAGGACATCACGCAGGGGTGGCTGACGTTCCTGCAGCAGCTGCGCTTCGCCCTGGAACGCCATCCGCACGGCAGGCGGCACACCCTGTTCCTGCACCTGACGGACGGGAAGGGCTCGGCGATCGACAAGCTGGGGCTCTCCGATCTTCCGGCGCCGGGTGAACCCTACCAGTTAAGCCTGGGGACCGGTGAAGAGATCAGCGGGAAGGTGTGGTACCGGACCAGCCACCAGGTGGGGCTCACGGTGCACGACTACGCTGAGCACGGCGAGGGACTGCTGGTGGTGGCCGACCATCCCGCCATCAAGAACGTGCGCGAGGAAGGCGACGGCTCGCTGATCATCGCTTCCACGTACGACTTAGGCGCCGGAAAGCTCGAGGCCGTCCGCTCCTCCTGGGATGCCTGGCGGTCCGAAAACTACCCCGACTCGAATCCGGTGAGCTGACCGGGCGGCGGCCTGCCGCGCCGCGCAGGCCGCCGCCCGTTTGCTGGCAGACTGGTACGGTGCCAGCCAACCCCGCCCCGCCGTCCCCGGCTTCCCCCGCTCCTGCCGCATCGCCGTCCCGGTTCTCCTTCAGGGTCGGCACCCGCCTGGCGGAGTCCTGCCCGTCGCCGGCCGCGCAGGTTGGCGACAACGGCGGCGCATTCCTGGGCCGCACCGGCACCATCACCACCCCGCACGGTGAGATCCACACCCCGGCGTTCATCGCCGTCGGAACCAAAGCCACGGTGAAGGCGGTCCTCCCGGAATCCATGGCGGACCTTGGCGCGCAGGCACTGCTGGCCAACGCCTACCACCTGTACCTGCAGCCGGGCCCGGACATCCTGGATGAGGCCGGCGGCCTGGGCGCCTTCATGAACTGGCCAGGGCCCACTTTCACGGACTCCGGCGGCTTCCAGGTGATGAGCCTGGGCTCCGGGTTCAAAAAAGTCATCGACATGAAGTCGGTGGACGCGTCGGGCCCCGACGACGCCGTGGCACCGGGCAAGGAACGCCTGGCGCACATCGACGATGACGGCGTCTGGTTCAAGTCCCACCTGAACGGGGACCGGCACCGCTTCTCCCCCGAGATCTCCATGCAGGTCCAGCACAAGATCGGCGCGGACATCATGTTCGCGTTCGACGAGCTCACCACGCTGCAGAACTCCCGCCGGTACCAGGAGGAATCGCTGGAGCGCACCCGGCTGTGGGCTGAGCGGTGCATCGCCGAGCACGAGCGGCTGACCGAATCGCGGGCGGGGAAGCCGTACCAGGCCCTGTTCGGCGTCATCCAGGGCGCCCAGTACGAGGACCTGCGCCGGAAGGCCTGCCGCGACCTCGGCGCCATGCCGTTCGATGGCTTCGGCATCGGCGGGGCGCTGGAGAAGGAAAACCTGGGCACGATCGTGCGCTGGTGCAACGAGGAGCTGCCGGAGGACAAGCCGCGGCACCTGCTGGGAATCTCCGAGCCCGACGACATCTTCACCGCCATCGAAAACGGCGCCGACACCTTCGACTGTGTCTCCCCCACCCGCGTGGCCCGGAATTCCGCCTTCTACACGCCCGACGGCAGGTTCAACCTTTCCGGTGCCAAGTACAAGCGGGACTTCGGGCCGTTGCAGGAAGGCTGCGACTGCTACGCCTGCGCCAACTACTCGCGCGCCTACATCCACCACCTGTTCAAGGCCAAGGAAATGCTCTCCGCCACCCTGATCTCCATCCACAACGAGCGGTTCGTGGTGAAGATGGTGGACGACGCCCGGCTGGCCATCGAGTCCGGCACCTTCTTCGACTTCAAGGCCGGGACGCTCGGCAGGTACTACTCCTGAGCGGCACTGTCCCCGGGGCCGGTAGGGTGGGCACCATGCCCATCGAAATCCCTGCCGTAGACGGCATCGCCGAGGCCCTGGTGGCCCGCCCGTCCACCGGAACCGGCCCCTTTCCCGGCGTCATCCTCTACATGGACGCATTCGGACTGCGCCCCCGCATCCAGGAGATGGCCCAGCGCATCGCGGACTGGGGGTATGTGGTGCTGGCCCCTAACGTCTTCTACCGGGAAGGAAAGGTGGCTGAGCTCGCCCCGGCGGCGGACATGACCACCCAGGAAGGGCGGGAGGCCGCCGGCAAGGCTGCATTCCCGCGGGTCGGCCGCCTCACCCCGGACAAGGCGCTGCCGGACATCGATGCGTGGGTGGCCGCACTGGCAAACCTCGACGGCGTCGCCGCCGGCCCCATCGGAACCACCGGCTACTGCATGGGCGCAAGGCTCGCTGTCCGCACGGCAACAGCCCACCCCGAAGTGGTGGCGGGCTGCGGCGGATTCCACGGCGGCGGACTGGCCACGGACGCCCCCGACAGCCCGCACGCGAAACTGGCGGACTCCCGGGCCCGGTTCGTGTTCGGCCACGCCGACCATGACCACAGCATGGGCCCCGACGCCGTCGCCCGCCTTGGCGAAGCACTTGCGGCGGCAGGGCTTGAGGCATCCAATGAAATCTACGCTGGCGCGCCGCACGGCTACACGATGGCGGACACCTCCGCCTTCCACCCGGAAGCCACCGAGCGGCACTTCCGCGAACTGCGGGCCTTGCTCGACGGGACGCTCAAGGGGTAAGCCGGGGTCCGCCGTCGAACTCGCCGGAAGGCTGCCCACTCGCCGGAACGTTGCGGCGAGCACGCAGGTTTCCGGCGATTCCGGGCCGCAGTTCGTTTTCCACATGACGACGTCGGCGCCTTCCGGAGCTGCCGCGGCGGCAGGATCCTGTCGGGATGACACCGCAACGGCCAGTCCCGCTCCCCGCACTTCCGGGCACCGGCGACCTGTGGCGGACGGGGCAATTGAACGAAAAGGGCCTCAATTCCCGTGCCATCAAGGCCTTGGTCCTCCACGGAAAGCTGGTTCGCCTCCGCCACGGCTGCTACATCCGCGCTGAACTGTGGGAGAAGCAGACAACTCCCGTCCGCAGCAGGCAGCTGATTCGCGCCCATGCGCACGGGACGCTGACCACCTCAGCGGGCGGCTATGTGTACAGCCACACCTCTGCAGCCCGGCTGCATGGTTTGTATCTGTGGGACGTGGACGATCTGATCCACCTTCTGCTGTCGGGAAACCCTTCCAGCGAGCGGCTCGGCAAGGATGTCCGCGGCCACACCCGGCCTTGGACTAAGGCGGAAGTGGTGACTCTCGGCGGCCTCCGGGTGACGTCACTGGAGCGGACGGTGGTGGATTGCGCCATGCTGCTGGGCTACCGGCCGGCACTG
>JABFWC010000234.1 GCA_013362385.1 Pseudarthrobacter sp. | reverse complement strand
GCAAGACCGTTGACATCACCCCCGAGGCTACGCTGCAGGTCAACGCGGCCGGCGAAGCGGGAATGACCGCCATGACCGGGCAGCTGCCGATGGTACCTGCAGAACGCGGCGCCGCCCTGGCGGGGTCGCCGGCCAAAATGTTCGACGGCGGCGCTGCCGCGGCTGCCGCCGCGTCCGGACGGGTTGCCACGGACGACTTCGAAGAGGCGTTCGCCCGCAGCTTCCGTTCCGAGGACCTGGACCTCCGGCCCGCGGGAAGCATCGACAAGGTTGCTGATGCAGTCGCCAGCGCAGCTGCCACGCTGGAACGACTGCAGCACACCCAGCAGCTGCTGGCCCGCCAGCAGGCGGACCTGGGCGGCCTGGTGCTGGACATCCAGGAACAGATGCGGTCCCAGCAGGAGGTTGCCGCACAGCAGGCTGCCACGGCCGCGGAACTGAGCAGGCTGCAGCGCAAGCTCCTGAAGGAACGCAAGATCCAGGCAGCCGCCGCCTTGTACCTTGCCGGCCACGGCAAGCACAGCGCCGCGGCGCCCGCCCCGGCCGCTGCCAGCCAGCCCGGCGCGGAAGCGCAGCAGGGGCGGTAAGGTCCACGGCACGGGCTCTTGAGGCCCTGGCACGAGAAAGCCGCAGCACCCCCGGCCTCCGGGTGGTGCTGCGGCTTTTGCGATCCCGGACACTACCGCCGGATCCGGAAAACATTGGGATCCAATGTCGGTGCGCGTCACTAGAGTGGAGCACATGCTCCTCACTCTCCTCCGGCGGTACTCCAGGCCGTATCTGCCGTACATCCTGGCTGTCGTAGCCTTCCAGCTCGCATCGACCATCGCGGCCCTGTACCTTCCCAGCCTGAACGCCCGAATCATAGACGAAGGGGTCACCCGCGGTGACACGGATTTCATCTGGCGCACCGGTGTACTGATGCTGCTGGTGGCGTTCGCCCAGCTTGCCGCAGCGATCGCCGGCGTTTACTTCGGCTCGAGGACCGCCATGGCAGTGGGCCGTGACCTCCGGCGTGCGGTCTTCGGCAAGGTCACCAGTTTTTCCGCCAGGGACGTCAACGCGTTCGGCGCCCCCACGCTGATCACCCGCGGCACCAATGACGTCCAGCAGGTGCAGATGCTCCTGCTGATGGGGCTCAACTTCATGGTGGCCACCCCCATCATGTGCGTGGGCGGCATCATCATGGCGCTGCGCGAGGACCTTAACCTCTCCTGGCTGGTATGGGTCTCCGTGCCGCTGCTGGTCGTAGTAGTGGGCTACCTGGTAGTCCGGCTCATGCCGCTGTTCCGCTCCATGCAGAGGAAAATCGACCGGATCAACGCTGTGCTGCGCGAACAGATCATCGGTATCCGGGTGGTCCGCGCTTTCGTGCGGGAACCGTACGAGACCCGCCGTTTCGGCGAGGCCAACCAGGAGCTCACGGACGTCTCCCTTCGGATCGGTGCCCTGTTCGTCCTCATGTTCCCGGCCATCAGCATGATCCTGCACCTTTCCACCGCCGCCGTTCTGTGGTTCGGCGGCCAGCGGGTCGACGCCGGTGCCATGCAGGTAGGGTCCCTGACCGCCTTCCTGCAGTACCTGCTCCAGATCCTGATGGCCGTCATGATGGGCACGTTCATGACCATGATGATTCCGCGTGCCTCCGTCTGCGCCGACCGCATCGGCGAGGTGCTCGGCGTCGAGCCCTCCATCCATGACCCCGAGCATCCCCAAGCCCCGAAGGCGCTCGCCGGCGTGGTGGAGTACCGCAATGTCACTTTCGCCTATCCCGGCGCCGAATCCCCGGTCCTGAGCAACATCAGCTTCACCGCCCGCCCCGGCCAGACCATCGCCGTCATCGGTTCCACCGGCGCCGGCAAGACCTCCCTGCTGTCCCTGCTGCCGCGGCTCTACGACGCAGCCGAGGGTGAAGTGCTGCTGGACGGCGTCCCGGTCGACAGGCTGGACCGCGCCGAGATCACCAGGCGTGTTGCCCTGGTGCCCCAGCGTCCGTACCTCTTCTCCGGCACCATTGCCCACAACCTGAGGTTCGGCAAGACCGACGCCACCGACCAGGAACTGTGGGACGCCCTCCATATTGCCCAGGGTGAATCGTTTGTCAGGGAGAAGAAGAACGGCTTGGAATCCCGGATCGCCCAAGGCGGAACCAACGTCTCCGGCGGCCAGCGCCAGCGCCTGTGCATCGCCCGGGCCCTGGTCACCAAGCCGCGCGTCTACCTCTTTGACGACTCCTTCTCCGCCCTGGACGTCGCCACCGACGCCCGGCTGCGTGCCGCCCTCAAGCGCACCACTGCCGACGCCACCGTGATCATCGTGGCCCAGCGGATTTCCACCATCACCGACGCGGACCAGATCCTGGTGCTGGATAACGGGCGCATCGTGGACCGCGGCACGCATGAGGAACTCCTGGAAACCTCGCCCACCTACCAGGAAATCGTCGAATCCCAGCTCAGCGTGGAGGAAGCGGCATGAGCCCGCGAAGGAAAGACCCCGCACCCATGGCAGAGGCCGCTCCCGCAACCCAGTTGCAGGACGACGACTTTGTCGAGGAGGAGTTCCAGCCCACCGAAGCCGACGGCGGCATGTTCGGCGCAATGCCGCCCAAGAAGGCGCAGCATTTCTGGCCATCGGCGAAGCGGCTGATGGGGCTGCTGAAGCCGGAAGCATTGGGCATCAGCCTGGTGGTCGGGCTGGTGGTCATTTCCGTGGTGCTGAACGTCATCGCCCCGAAAATCCTGGGCCAGGCCATGGACGTCATCTTTGCCGGGGTCGTCGGCAGGCAGTTGCCCGCCGGCGCCAGCAAGGAGCAGTTCGTTTCAGGACTGCGCCAGCAGGGCCAGGACAACCTTGCGGACATGCTCTCGCGGATGGAGCTGGTTCCGGGCACGGGCATCGATTTCAGCCGGCTCACCTTGCTCATCGCGGTGGTCCTGCTCATGTACTTCGTGGCCAACATCTTCATGTGGCTGCAGGGGTACGTGCTGAACCGCATCGTCATGAAGGTCATCCGGAGGCTCCGCGACGACACCGAAAGCAAGTTGAACCGGCTTCCGCTGAACTACTTCGACACCCGGCAGCGCGGTGATGTCCTCTCGCGGGTGACCAACGACGTCGACAACATCCAGCAGGCGCTCCAGCAGGCCTTCGCGCAGCTGGTCAACTCCGTACTGACCGTGGCGGGCATCGTGATCATGATGTTCATCGTCTCCTGGCAGCTGGCCCTGATCGCACTGGTCGCCCTTCCGCTGTCAGGGGTGGCCGCGGGCCTGATCGGGGTGCGGAGCCAAAAACTCTTCGCCGCGCAGTGGAAGAACACCGGCACCCTGAACGGACAGATCGAGGAGTCCTTCTCCGGGCACGACCTCGTCCGGGTCTTCGGCCGGGAGGCTGACATGCTGGCCCGGTTCGAGGAACGCAACGAGGCACTGTACAAGGCCAGCTTCGGCGCCCAGTTCGTTTCCGGCATCATCTTCCCCGTCATGCAGTTCGTGTCCTACCTCAGCTACGTAGGCATCGCCGTGGTGGGCGGCCTGCGGGTGGCATCGGGCGCCATGTCCCTCGGCGACGCGACCGCGTTCATCCAGTACTCCCGTGAGTTCACCCAGCCGCTGGGGCAGATGGCGGGGATGGCCAACATGCTGCAGTCCGGCGTGGCATCCTCAGAGCGGGTATTCGAGTTCCTGGACGCGGAAGAGCAGGACCACGAGACGGCTACCGAGCACCTGCCCGCCAAGACCGACGGGCACGTCGACTTCAACAACGTCACCTTCAGCTACACGGCGGACAAGCCGCTGATCGAGAACCTGTCCTTCACCGCCGAACCCGGAAACACCGTGGCGATCGTCGGGCCCACGGGCGCCGGGAAGACCACCCTGGTGAACCTGGTCATGCGCTTCTACGAGCTGGACTCCGGGTCCATCCGCCTGGACGGGGTCGACATCACGCACCTGAGCCGCTCCGAACTGCGGTCCAAAGTAGGCATGGTGCTGCAGGACGCCTGGCTGTTTGGCGGGTCCATCTACGACAACATCCAGTACGGCAACCTGGCCGCCACGCGGGAGCAGGTCATGGCCGCCGCGAAAGCCACGTTCGTGGACCGCTTCGTCCGGGCGCTGCCCGAGGGCTACGACACCGTCATCGACGAAGAAGGCAACAACGTCAGCGCCGGCGAGAAGCAGCTGATCACCATAGCCCGGGCCTTCGTGGCGAACCCCTCGCTGCTGATCCTGGACGAGGCCACCAGCTCCGTGGACACGCGCACCGAGCTGCTGGTGCAGAAGGCCATGGCCGCGCTGCGTACCGACCGGACGAGCTTTGTGATTGCCCACCGGCTCTCCACCATCCGGGATGCCGATACGATCCTGGTTATGGAAAACGGACGGATCGTGGAACAGGGCAGCCACCAGGTGCTGCTCGCCGCAGGGGGAGCCTACCACCGGCTGTACATGTCCCAGTTTGCCGGTGCGGATGCCGGCGAACCAGCGGTGGATGATGCGACGGCGGTGCGCAGCTGAGCGCGCACGGCGGCAACCGCATCGAAGTCCTGGTGCCGATGCGCTGGGGCGACATGGATGCCTACGGCCACATCAACAACGTCCAGATCGTCAGGATGCTTGAGGAGGCGCGCATCGCCGCTTTCGGGCCGCCGCGGGGAGCGGGCCTGCCGGGCATCGAGCCGCGGGTGTCCCTCTTCAATGACGTCCCCGC
>JABFWC010000016.1 GCA_013362385.1 Pseudarthrobacter sp. | reverse complement strand
GGCGGCGGCGATCTCGTCGGCGTCGCGGAGTGTGCGCTGGCCGCTGCGGTACACGGGGGCGCCGGGCTGGATCGCCTCGGCGGCGATCGCTGTTCCCCACTGCGCGGAGGAAAGCTGCAGACCCAGGACGTACATGTTTCCCGTGATGGACCCGTTGGCCGCGACCGGACGGTATGGGTGCGGCAGGACATCAAGGCCGGTGGACTGTACCGGGGCGCCCTCGGCCGTCATCATGAGCCGCGGCCGCACCAGCCCGTCGGCGAGCAACTGCTCCAGGACCGGGGAATCATTGGCCGAGACCCGGTTGCCCGGCGCCAGCGCCTCCACCATGGTCCGGGCAGCTACGGGCGGACCGGCCACCCACGGCGAGGAGGCGGTAAACATTGCCGCCTTCCGGTCCACGGCAAACTTCGGGTCAGGTCCCACGAAGCTCACTATCCCGGCCCGGGCCAGCGCAGCCAGCTGCTCGGACCGCAGCGCCGGGGGCCCGCTGGCCAGGCCCTCAACGAATGACTCGAACCAGCCGCGCAGGCCGGCAACCCAGGACTCATCGGTGATGCCGCCGTCGGCCACTGCCGTCTTCAGGACCGCGCGTCCGTGATGCAGCGCGCCGATCGCCATCTTGACCGGGTCATCCTCGCCGAGCGCCGAACGTCGGGCGTCATCGAGCAGGAATTCCACCACCGCGGCGTCGTGGTCGGCGCGTGAGGCGAACGTCCGCCCGGCCAGCGGGGCGGCCAGGCCGGGCAGATCCAGGCGGTGCCGGGGGCCCACATGGACGGCGAGGACGCTTTCGACGCCGTCCTCCCAGTTCGTGGCGCTGTGGGCATGCGGGTGCAGGGCCTCTTCCAGGGCAGCCAGGAAGGCGGCCGTGTCAGGCACTGCACCGGGCTGCGAGCGCACCAGGGTGGAGTAGTAGGCCCAGAGCGCGTCGCGGTGCAGCAAGGGCCACAGGTCGTGGTCGAACGACGGCCGGATCCCGGCGGTTCGCAGCCGCTCCAGGGCGGCCTCGGTGAGGTAGCGCAGCTTGAGCGACGACGCGTAGTAGCCGGCCTGTTCCGCTTTGGCCCGGTAGGGCGTCCCGCGCCGGGAAGCGGCGATGATGTGCGGCTCCTGTCCTGACGGTTCATACTCCAGCCGGTTGCCCTCGGCAACGAACTTCCCGCCGCGGCCCTCCGTCAGCTGGACCATGGTGTCGAAGAAGTTCAGCCCCATGCCCCTGACCAGGACCGGCTCGCCGGCAGGGATCTGCGTCCAGTCCACGTCAGCGGGCACTGCGGGTGGAAAGTACTGCAGGCCAAGCCGGCCGCCCGCGGCCTGCAGGTCACGCTGCTCGGGGTTCAGCCGGGAGGGGATGTGGCCCAGGGCGAGCACCACGGAACCGGTGCGCAGGCTCGCCCCGGTGGCCAGGCCGACGTCGAACGTTCCGTCCGGGAGGCGCCGCACCGACTCAGCTGCCGTTTCGTGGAAGTCGATGGTGACGCCGTCGGGCGTCTTTTCCAGCAGGTCCGCCAGGGTGGACTGGAGGTAGCGCCCGTAAAGTGCCCGGCTGGGGAAATCGCTGGGCTGGAGCACGGCCAGCTCCGCCTGCTCCTCCGTGGTGAGGGACGGCAGGGGGTCGCGCTGCTGCCGTTCCCGCCACTGGTCGAAGGTGGTACCGGCCACCGGGGCAGGCAGCGCGGGATCCTGGGGTATCAGTGTGGGGTAGAAGGACTGCGTGTTCATCAGGAACAGGCGGGACTGCCCCGGCTGCCAGACATGCCCCGGGCCTGCGGGGTAGGGATCCACGACGTCGACGTGCAGCGTGGCCTGCCGCCCCGCGGCACTGGCCGCGGCCGCATGGGCGAGCAACCGCTCCAGCACACTGGTGCCGCGGGGGCCGGCGCCAATGATGACGGCCCGGATGCTCTGCGTTATTTCCACGGCATCCAGCGTACGGGCTGAAGCCGAAGGATGCCCCGGGCCTTGACTTGCCACCCACGAATGGACTTGTTTGGATGGGCGCATGACCACCACTGCAGCTGATTCCGCGTCCAGCCCCGTCCCCGGCCAGGACACCTCCGGCACCGCTTCCCGGGTGACAGCGCCGGAGCCGGTGGATGAGAACGTCTGGCTTGAGGAGATCTACGGCGAAGAACAGCTGGCCTGGGTGAAGGAACAAAACTCCCGCACCGAGGATCTGCTGGAGGATGCCGAGTACGCGGGCCTGGAGGCAAGCATCCTTGAGGTCCTGGACTCCACCGACCGGATCGCCATGGTGGGCAAGCGCGGCGACTGGTACTACAACTTCTGGAAGGACCGGCAGAACCCGAAGGGCCTGTGGCGCCGGACCACGTGGGAGAGCTACTGCACGGACTCGCCGGAGTGGGATGTCCTGCTGGATGTGGACGCGCTGTCCGCTGCCGAGGGCGAGGAGTGGGTCTTCCACGGGGCCACGTTCCTGCGGCCGGCCGCCGGCGAACCTTACCGGCACGCGCTCCTTGCCCTCTCCCCCGACGGCGGCGACGCGAACCGGTACCGGGAGTTCGACGTCGAGGCACGCCGCTTTGTTGTGCCGGCGCAGGGTGGCTTTGACCTGCCGACGGCGAAGGGCCACGTGTCGTGGCTGGACGCGGACACGCTGCTGGTCGCCTCCACCGCGGACGGGTTGCCGAAAACGGCCTCCTCCTACGCCCGTACCGCGGTGACCCTGAAGCGCGGCCAGGCGTTGGCCAGTGCGCCCCTGCTGTTCGAAGTCCCCGAAAACCACATGATGGCGGCGGTGGCACACGATTCCACGCCCGGCTTCGAGCGCACCTTCGCCGTGGACTACATCGACTTCTTCAACCGCACCAATTTCGTGCTCCGGGACGACTCTTGGCTTGCCATCGATGTCCCCGCCGACGTCAACGTCAGCGCTCACCGGGAATGGCTGCTGTTCCGCCCGCAGCAGGACTGGGCCCTGGACGGCACCACCTACGCGGCCGGCTCCCTGCTCGCGGCCAACTTCGAGGACTACCTCGCCGGGAACCGCGCCATCAAAGTGCTCTTCACCCCGGACGCCGCCACGTCCCTGCAGTCCTGGAGCTGGACCCGGAACTTCCTGCTGCTGAACCTGCTCAAGGACGTCTCCTCCGAGATCCGCGTCCTGGATCCCGCCACCCCCTCTGACGGGACAGACGGTTCCGGCAGCGCTTGGAAGGGCACGGTCCTGGATGCCTGCCCGCCGCTGCACGACGTGAATGCCTACGCAGTGGATGACGAGGACGAGGACGAGGAACCGGCAGACGGCGGCGCAGGTGACGACTTCTGGCTGATTGCCACAGGCTTCACCACGCCCACCACCCTGATGCGTGGGACCCTTGAGCGGGACAGCCTGAAGCAGGACGCCGCCGCAGCGTCGGGCGTGGTGAGCCGGCACGCCGTGGTGAAGGCGTCGCCGTCGTTCTTCACCGACAGCGACTACGAGGTGGAGCAGCACTTCGCCGTGTCCGACGACGGCACCCGGGTACCGTACTTCCAGATAGCGCCGCGCGGGCTGGCACTGGACGGGCAGAATCCCACGCAGCTGTCCGGCTACGGCGGGTTTGAAGTTTCCCGCACCCCCGCCTACAGCGGCACTGTCGGCAGGGCCTGGCTGGAACGGCGGACCACCCTGTCCGACGGGGGCGACGGGAAGGCGCCGCACTCGCGCGGCGGGGTGTACGTGGTGGCCAACATCCGCGGCGGCGGTGAATACGGGCCGGCCTGGCACCGGGCCGCGCTGAAGGAGAACCGCCACAAGGCCTATGAGGACTTTGCTGCGGTGGCCCGGGACCTGATCTCGCGCGGGGTCACCTCGCCGCGGCGGCTCGGCTGCGTGGGCGGATCCAACGGCGGGCTCCTGGTGGGGAACATGCTCACCCGGTATCCGGAACTGTTCAGGGCGGTGTCCTGCGGGGTGCCCCTGTTGGACATGCGCCGCTACACCCGGCTCTCGGCGGGCCACTCATGGATCGCGGAATACGGCGACCCCGACGTTCCCGAAGAGTGGGAGTACATCAGGACATTCTCGCCCTACCACCTGCTCAAGGACGCGGTGGAGTACCCGGAAACATTCATTTGGACAGCGACCTCCGACGACCGGGTCGGTCCGGTGCAGGCGCGCAAGATGGCGGCCCGGATGCTGGCCATGGGCATTCCCAACGTCTGGTTCCATGAGGCCCTCGAAGGCGGCCATGCGGGCGCATCGGACAACAGGCAGGCGGCCGCACTGCAGGCCCGCAGCCAGCATTTCCTCTGGAAGGCCCTGGCGGGCTGACAGCCGTGGGAACCGGGCTGGAAATCCGGCGTGCCGGTACCGGGGACATCGAGGCGGTGGCCCGGGTGCATTACCGCTGCTGGCAGGAGACGTACCGCGGGATGCTGTCGGAGGACTTCCTGGCCGCCGTGGATCCAGCGGGCCGGCTGGCCCTTTGGCGCCAGCTGCTGGACCGGCCGGAGCCGGCCGAGGCATGGGTGGCGTGCGACGGCGGAACTCCAGTGGGGTTCGCCGGGGTGCGGCGGCTGCCGGGGCCGGGCTCGCCTGAGGGGCACCCGCCGCCGTCGTCCGGGGACGTGGAGCTTTGGGGTTTGTACCTGCTGGCATCGCACCAGGGCCTCGGCCTGGGGCGGCGGCTCCTGGAGGCCGCCCTGAACAACAGTCCGGCGAGTCTGTGGGTGGCTGCCGGCAACAGCAGGGCCATCGGCTTCTACC
>JABFWC010000364.1 GCA_013362385.1 Pseudarthrobacter sp. | reverse complement strand
GGGTGATGCGCACCTGGGAACCTCGGGCCACGGCGGAGGCGGGCGCGGCCGGAACCCGGCCGGTAATGCTGGTGCCGGCCTTGAAGGTGTTTCCGGCCGGGGCCATGAGCACGGGCTTGTTGAGGAAGAGCTCCAGCTGGTAGCCGGGAAGGACTTTGAGCGAGTCCTGGAGGGTGGCCGCAACAGCGAAGTTTTGAGTCCCTCCCCACTCACCGGCGCTGTGCGTGCCCACCGCGAAGTTTCCACTGATCCAGGGCCCCCCGGAGTCACCGCCGTTGGACTGCACGTCGTACGACAGGAAACCGTTGAATGCCCTGATGTCGTTTGGATCCGTGGGGTAGGTGTGTCCGCCGACGAGAAAGATTCCCACGGCGCTGATATGTCCGCAGGACCAGCCGGTCCGCCAGCCGGAGCGGCACACCGGCATGCCAATCACCGGGGCAGCGGCGCCGATGATCTTGACGTCGGGTCCGGGCTGGGAGGGGTCGCCGTAGGTGCTGGCCGCCGGCAGCGGGTTCAGGTCCTGCCGGATGTTGCCAAGAACGGCGATATCCGTGCCGACATTGCCGGGCTGGGGGCTGTTGGGATTCAGGACCGTAGTGTTGCCGGGGCCGCCAAACTGGCCGAATTCAAAGGCACCGAGCCGCCCGTCGGGCAGGCCTTGGAACAACAGGTCGGCAGTCTTCGCGACACTGTCGTCGGTGCAGTGCCCCGCCGTGAGGACCGTGGGCAGGCCTGCAGGATCAAAGGCGGAGAACCCCGTGGAGCAGATCGCCTGCCGGTCCGTCTGATAGCCGACACCGCCGGGAACGTCAGCTTCCGGTTTAAGGGGCGCTGCACCGTCGAGCACCACGTTGGCGTACCTGGAGACGAATTCCGATGGCGATATCTTGCCCGGGCTTGCCGCGGCTCCTGCCGGGGCGGAGGCGGTCGTTGCCGTTGCCGTTGCCGTTGCCGTTGCCGTTGCCCCACCGTCAGGTGCGGATTGGGCTGCGGCAACTCCGCCTGTGCGGATCACGAACTTGCCGGCTTCCGAGACCACAGCCTGCAGGCCTGTTGTCCCAACGTCGCGGAGGTAGGCCTGGAAGAGCTGGTCCGTGCTGACCGCGGTCTGGCGCGCCGGGAGCCGGTCAACAGTTGCTGCACCTCCGGGCTGCGGCACGGGGGCGGGCTGTGGTACGGAGGACGGTGACTGCGGTGCCGGCGTTGGCGCCGTCGGCACCGCTGGGGGTACCAGCACGAAGCCCGCCCCGCCGGACTTGTTCAGTTCTTCCACCCGCGCCTGGAGGGCAGGGCCCGTGCCCTGGACTTGGATCTTTGCGCGTCCAACGCTGATGCCCGCGTATCCGGGAATCACCCTCAGGGAATCCAGGGCCTGCACTGCCCGCCGGCCCAGTTCACCAGCAGCGTTGAACTCCGCCAGGGTCATCCCCAGGTCACGGAGGACAGCTTCCGGCAGGCCGTCGCCGGGGAGGCCCGGGGCGGAAGGAGTGACCGACGGAGCCGCGCTGACATCCGGGGTCTCGGCGAATGCCGTTGCTGGGATGCCGCCGCCGGCCGTCACAAGGACAATCCCGGCCAGCATTCCTGAAGCGAGGATTCTGTTCCTTGGCGCTGTGGTTCCGCTCATGTTCGTCTCTCTGCCGATCGACGTGACCGAGGAACAGCAGCACCTCAGGTCACAGAGGTCACATCAGCCTCATTGTATCCGCGGGTGCAGTGGAGAGTGCCAGCACGTCTTCCAGCTCGGCCACCTGAAGTCCGTGCGCCAGCAGGAACGCTCGGGTATCCAGGTTCCGTACGAATGCCACTACGGCCAGCCCCCGCTCCTCGAGCAGGGGCGCCAGGTCCGCTTCCGGCAGGTAGCGTTCGCGGTCGTGCGGCGGTCCGTGCGTGCGGTACCGCTCGTTGATCCCGCGGGCCGCCTGCCGATAGCCGTCGGCAATGGCATGGTCGGAGTGGCCGGCAAGGTCCTGGACCATGGCCGCGACCAGACCGCTGCGGTCCCGGCCTGCCGCGCAGTGCAGCACCACGTGTCCCTTGGGCGCGGCGACGGCCAGGGCCCGGAACACGCCCACCAGCTTGTCGGGGAAAAGCCGGGCATTCTCGGGGTAATGGGCCGGATCGTTGAGGTACGGTCCGGTGACCGCGGTGAAGCGGGGATCGCCCGGCTCCTCCGTGGGTGCGAACACCACCTCAATGCCGGCCCACGCCGCGGCGCCCACCGCCGGATCCGTGTCCCGGCGCCTCGCCTCGCCGGCGTTGCGAAGATCGATGACAGTGCGGACGCCGTCGTCGAACGCCTGCCTCCACCCTGCCTCGGTGAGCCATTCCCGGCGTCCCATCCGGTAGATGCCGCCGGAGACGTGCCAGGCATTGACTGCGCCCTCCCAGTCGACGGACCCGTGCCGAGTGCTCATCCGCACAGCTAACCACACGTTTCTACGAGCCGTGTCCGCACAGGTGAATATTCCGCGGAGATGAGTATGCGGAAAGGGGCTCGTACCCCAGTGACACCTCAGGTTGGCGGGAGTATTGTGACTCCACTTGCCCCCGCCGGAGGGCAGCTGAGCAAACGAGGGGAACAGATGGGCACTTCTCAAGCCGGTCGACGGCTATCCACTTTCGTAGCCGCCCTCGTCAGCATGGCTTTGGCCTGGGGCGCCGCGGGCGTTCCCGCCGAAGCTGCGCCGGCCGCGAAGGTGGACTACGTCGCTCTCGGCGATTCCTACACCGCCGGAACAGGAGCTGGTCCATTCCCGGCCCTGACACCGTGCATCCAGACCCCGGGTGGCTATGTGGACGTGGTTGGAAAGACGGGTCGGGTGAACCTTGTCGCCAATGCTGCGTGTCACGGGGCACTTCTCACGCAGGGCAGCCTCATCCCACACGACCCGCTCATTCCCAGCGTCGAACAACAAATCGATCGTCTGGTTGCCAGTGGTGCTCTCTCGGGGAACACAAAGCTTGTAAGCATTACGGCGGGTGCGAATGACGTAGGCGTAACGGGCGTCCTGGTGACCTGCCTGACGCAGTCGAGCGCAAGCTGCCTCGCCTCCATCCAAGCGTCAGCGGCAGCTTTCCCCGCAATGCAAGCCGACCTCGTCACAGCATTGCGGAGGATACATGCGGCTGCTCCAAATGCTGAAATCGTTGTTCCCGGATATCCACGGCTCTTTGATCCGGCAATTCCGTTCGCAGCAATTGACCCTGCCGTCCTGGGCGCCATCGATGCCGCTGTGATTGCCTTGAACAGCTCAATCTGGGCTACCGTTGCCGCCTCCGGGACGGGCGCCATGTTCGTCGATGCCACGCAACAATTCGTGGGACACGAAGTCAATTCCGCCGATCCGTGGATCTTCTTTAGCCCACCCACGCTGGATTCCACCGCCTCCCTGGTTTTCGATCCCAGGAACTTCCATCCGAACAAGGAAGGGCACCGCGCCTACGCGTCCCTGCTCCTTGAAGCGGCCAAACCGGCGCAACTGGTGCACTAGCGACCGCCGGCACACCTCAGCCGCGCCGGTCCAGCCGGTATTCCAGTCCGGCGCGGACGGCCGGCCATTCGTGCTCCAGGATGGAGAACACCACGGTGTCGCGCAGGTTCCCGTCACTGGTCCGGGAATGGCTGCGGAGCACGCCGTCCTGCTTGGCCCCCAGCCGGGCGATGGCCTCCCGCGACTGGTGGTTGAGCCAGTGCGTACGGAACTCCACGGCTGGGCAGCCGATGGCCTCGAAGGCGTGCCGCAGCAGCAACAGCTTGGAGTCCGGGTTGGTGCCGGCGCCCTGTGCCGAGCCCGCGTTCCACGTGGAGCCGATCTCCACCCGGGGCGTGGCGGCGTCGATGTTCATGTAGGTGGTCATGCCGATGATGCGTCCGGGGCCACCCTCGGGATCGATCAGCCGTGTGGTGAACGGCAGCATCGATCCCTGCTCCTGGAGCGCCAGGCGGCGCCGGATTTCGGCCGCCATCCGTTCGGGGGCTGGCACCGAGGTGTACCAGAGCCTCCAGAGCTCACCGTCCCGGGCCGCTTCCACCAGGCCGTCATGGTGCTCCTCGGCGAGAGGCTCCAGGATTACGTAGCGGCCGGTCAGGGTACGGGGTTCAAGGAAAGTCACAGCACCAGCCTAGGCCCGCCCGCCAGGGGGTGGTTACGCTGGCGAAAGGGACAGGGAAAGTCCTAGCTCGGCCAGTCGAAAAAGCCCTTGCCGGTCTTGCGGCCCAGTTCGCCCCGGGCCACCTTGTCCTTGAGGATCTGCGGCGGGGCGAAGCGCTCACCCAGGGTTGAGTGCAGGTACTCCGCGATGCCCAGGCGGACATCGAGGCCCACGATGTCCGTGGTCTTGAGCGGCCCGGTGGGGTGTTTGTAGCCCAGGACCATGGCGGCGTCGATGTCCTCGGCGGACGCCACGCCCTCCTCCACCATCCGCATGGCTTCCAGTGCGATAGCCACGCCAAGGCGGGAGGAGGCGAAGCCCGGCGCATCGTTGACGACGACGGCGGTCTTGCCGAGTGCCTCCACCCAGGATTTTGCCGCGGCGGCGAGTCCGGGAGACGTGCGCTCGCCCAGCACCACCTCGATGAGTGTCGACGCGGGGACGGGGTTGAAAAAGTGGAGGCCGAGGAAGTTCTCCGGCCGCTTCAGTTCACGGGCCAGGCCGTTGACGGACAGCGAGGACGTGTTGGACGCGAGGTAGTTGTCCTCGCCCAGCC
>JABFWC010000136.1 GCA_013362385.1 Pseudarthrobacter sp. | reverse complement strand
GAAGTGCTCGGCGAGCACGCCGTCTTCCAGGACGCCGATCTGGATCCTGTCGTCGCGCTGGCGGACGATCATCTGCCGGTCCACGGACTCGCGGCGCGCCAGGAACTCAGCCTCGGTGATGACGGTGCGACGGCGGCCGGTGTCGCGGGATTCGCGGCGGCGCTGTTTCTTGGCTTCCAGCCGGGTGGAGCCCTTCACGCTGGTGACCCGGTTGCTGGCCGGCGACTCGCTGACGGGACGCGGGGCACGGACCCTCGTGACGGTGTTGGGCGGGTCGTCGTCCCCGCCGCCGGTCAGCTCAAGGTCCTGGTCACCGCGGCGGCGGCGACGGCGGCGGCGCGACGTCACGCCCTCCTCGAGCTGTCCGCCGGTGTCCTCATCGGCGTCTTCCGCGCCTTCCTCGTCAGCGCTGCCCTCGGCGTCCTCAGCGGCCTCGTCGATGCGGCTGCGGCCGCGGCGGCCGCGGCTGCGGCGGCGGCGCCGGCCTGCTGAATCCTCTGCCTCTTCCTCGTCCTCTTCCGGCTCGGCCGCGGCGGGACCGGCCGGGCGGACCACGGCGCTGAGGTCCGGCGCCTGGAACAGTACCGACGTCGGCGAACCGGGTTCGAGGAAGAGGGAACTGAAGGGGCTTGCGGCCTCGGCGGGCGCGGGCTTTTCGTCCTCTGCGGCCTTTGCCTCCTCCGCAGCCTTTGCTTCATCCGCTGCCTGCGGTCCGTGGGCGGCAGCCGGTTCCGCGGCGGCCGGTTCAGCGTTGGCCGGTGGAGCGTTGGCCGGTTCAGCCGCAGGAGCACCGTTGTCCTGCGGCTCAGCGGCATCCGCATCCGCGGCCGCCGATCCGGTCAGCTCCCCGAGGTTCTGCGGCGCAGCAGCACGGTCTTCGGCTGCCGGCCCTGCTACTGCCTGGCCGTCGGCCGCCTGCCCTTCTGCGGCGGGGGCTTCGACGCCCTGGGCCGCAGCGGGCTGGCCTTCGGGCACGTCATGTGCGCCGGCTTCGGCGACGGGAGCGGGAGCCGCTGCCTTGCGGGTGGCTACCCGGCGCCGGCGTACGGGCTTCGCCTCGGCGTCTGCCTCCGGGGCGGCCGGCGGGGCAGCGTCGGCGGAAACGGCCACATCCTGCCCCGTTTCCGCGGGCTCCCCGGCTTCCGCGGACTCCGCGGCCGCGAAGGCCGGGAGTGGTTCGGCGGCGTCAGCCTTCTTCCGCCGGGTCCGCCGGGCCTTGGGCTCCGCGGCAGCGGCTGCGTCCACGGCGCGCACGGTGGCGGGCGCCTCAGTGGTGGACGCTTCGGTACCGGCGGTGTCTTCCGGCGCTGCAGCGGGCGCTTCCCCGGCCTTTGGCGCCGCCTTCCGGCGGGTCCGTGTGGCCTTCTTCGGTGCGGTTGCGGCTTCTACCGCCGCGGCCTCGTCATTAACGGCCAGTTCAAGCTCATTTTCCATATGTGGCAACACTCCTGCCCCTGACGTACCGCCACATCCGGCACCCATTGGGGCACATATTGTCAAAACCCGCAGGCGTTGACAGAAGTCAAGTGGATGCTCCCAGGTTCGCACCGGCATGGAGGGTGCGGCAGCCCGTAGGAGCCGGTGGTCGTTCTGAAAAACCCGTTGTTTCGACGTGCCACAACCAGGTGCCGCGCAATGGAGTCGCGGGAATGTCGGAAGCCTCCGAAGCCTGCCCTGCTCATCATTGGCGGTCTTGGGAACAAACCACCGGGCCGGAGTCCGAATGTGGATCGGCTTCCAGCCACGTTCATTCTCTCACACCCCGACTAAATCCCGGCGGAAGCGGCGGGTCTGGTCCCGCAGCTGAAGGAGGCCTCCAGCCGCCGGCGCTACAATCAGGCACAGGAGCACCGGACGAAAAGGACGCCACACCCATGCCCAGCATCTCCCCCGTCAGCGGCAGCCATGCGCAGGAACGCGCCGCCGATCCCGCCACCGGCACCGCGCGGAACGCCCCGGCAATGACCCGGAACCGGCCCTTCGGCTGGCTGCTGGTCATCACCGGTGTGGTGGGCTGGCTTGCCTCCGGAACCCTGGTCCTGGAAAAGCTTGAGGTGCTCAAGGATCCCAACCACACCACCGTGTGCGATGTGAACCCCTGGATTTCGTGCGGGCAGGTGATGCAGACCTGGCAAAGTTCAGTGTTTGGCTTCCCCAACATGTTCATCGGGATCGTGGCCTTCGCCATCACCATCACCGTCGGCATGGCGCTGCTGTCCGGTGCCACCTTCGCCCGCTGGTACTGGCTTGCCCTGCAGGCAGGCGTCACCCTGGGTTTCGCCTTTGTGGTGTGGCTGTGGTCCCAGGCCCTCTATGCCATCCACATCCTGTGCCCGTTCTGCATGATTGTCTGGGCAGCGATGATCCCGCTGTTCGTCTGGACCACCATCAGGAACATCTCCGCCGGCGTTATCCCGCTTCCGGCAGGAGCAACCCGGCTCCTGGCCGACTCCGGCTGGATCATCACCGCATTGCTTTACGTGGCGGTCATCGCCACCATCTTCTTCGCCTTCATCCAGGTCTTCGCAGGAACCTCCGGGTTCTAGGCTTCCGCCGGATAACAGATAAGGCCAATGTTCGCGGAGAACATTGGCCTTATCTGTCAGATCGCGCAGGCGCGGAGGTTTACTGGAACCAGATCTTGATCTCGCGCTCGGCGGAATCGGTGGAGTCGGAGCCGTGCACCAGGTTCTGCTGGACCTTCAGGCCCCAGTCGCGGCCGAAGTCACCGCGGATGGTTCCCGGAGCCGCCGTCGTGGGGTCTGTGGTGCCGGCCAGGGACCGGAAGCCTTCGATCACGCGGTGGCCTTCGAAGATCGCAGCCACCACGGGTCCGCTGAGCATGAACTCCACCAGCGGCTCGTAGAACGGCTTGCCGACGTGCTCTTCGTAGTGCTGCTCCAGCAGTTCGCGGGTGGCGTCAACCTTCTTCAGTTCGGAAAGGCTGTAGCCCTTGGCTTCGATCCGGGCCAGGATGGCGCCGGTCAGGTTGCGGGCGACGCCGTCGGGCTTGATCAGGACGAGGGTGCGCTCTGTGGTCACAACTGCTCCAATGCTTTGGTGGGGTTTGGGATAAGTCTACGGGGGCAGGCCCCGGCGGCCGCCCTAGGGCGACTGGGGCTGTGCCGGCCCGGCGGCCTGGTCCGGATGGGCTGCCTCCCATTCGGCCTGTTCGCGTTCGCGCTGGACTGCTTCGCGGTCCAGCCGGATGCCGGTGCGGATGCCGTACCACCAGGCCAGCGCGAACAGCGCGCCCACCAGGAACATGGCCGGTTCGAAGATGCCGGTCAGGATCAGCACAATTTGCAGGATCCAGCCCAGTGCCACGCCCCAGGGTTTGCCCAGGACGGCGCAGGCCAGGACCATCACCACGCTGAGGGCTATGCCGACGCCGAGGATCAGCGCGGGCGCGAACTCCCCGCGGCGCAGGCCGAACGCGGCGAGGGTTGCGAAGAACATCACGAACGCTTCCAACAGGAGCACGGTGGAAGCGAACATGATCTTCGTGGAGCGGCGCTTTTTGGGCATGCCCGGGCGCCATTCGCGCTGGGCCTTGGTCAGTCTGGCCACGGTTACGCCTCCGTCTTTCCGAGGAGGATGCGTGCCTCGGCAACCAGTGTGATCGAGCCCGTCACCAGCACGCCGCCGGAAAGGTCCTCGTTGGCTTCGGCCCGCTCCACCGCCCATTCCAGCGCGTCATCGAGTTTTTCGGCGATGTGGACGTTGTCCTCGCCGAAGCCCAGGTCGATGGCAAGTTCGGCCAGCTCCGCGGCGGGAACGGCCCGTGGAGAGTTGGACTGCGTGAAGCAGTACTCTTCGGCAGCGTCGCCCAGAGATTCCTTGAGCTGGCGGAGGATCTCCTCGGCATCCTTTTCCTTCAGGACACCCACCACGGGTACGAGTTTGGTGAAGGTGAACGCCTCCTGCAGGGCGGCGGCAGAAGCCTGGATGCCGCCGGGGTTATGTGCTGCGTCGACGATGATGGTCGGCGCGGTCCGGACCACTTCGAGCCGGCCCGGAGAGGTCACCGCCGCGAAGCCCTCCTGGAGGACATCGGGGTTGAGTTCCTTTTCACCGCCGAAGAAGGCTTCCAGGGCCGCCACCGCCACGGCGGCATTCTGCGCCTGGTGGGCACCGTGCAGCGGCACCAGCAGGTCCGGGTAGCGGCCGGCGATCCCCTGGATGGTGACCATCTGGCCGCCCACGGCCACGGTCCGGGACTCGACACCGAACTCCACGCCTTCGAAACGGAAGGGCACGCCCACTTCCTTGGCCTTCTCCAGCAGCACCTGGGCCGCGTCCAGAGGCTGGGCGGCGCTGATCAGGTAGCCGCCGGGCTTGATGATGCCGGCCTTCTCGTAGGCGATGTCCGCCGTCGTGTCCCCCAACAGGTCCGTGTGGTCCAGCGAAATCGGCGTCACCACCGAGACCTGGCCGTCGCCCACGTTAGTGGCGTCGGTGATGCCGCCCAGGCCCACCTCGATGATGGCCACGTTGACGGGCTGGTCGGCGAAGATGGCGAAGCCCAGGATGGTGAGGCACTCGAAATAGGTCAGCCGGGGCTGCCCCTCGGCTTCCAGTTCGGCGTCCACGATCTGCAGGTAGGGCCTGATCTCGTCCCAGATCCGAACGAAGGTTTCGTCGGAGACCGGGTGGCCGTCGATGCTGATCCGCTCGGTGACCTTGGACAGGTGCGGGCTGGTGTAGCGTCCCGT